>JAEXEM010000123.1 GCA_023401045.1 Actinomycetes bacterium | reverse complement strand
CCGTTCTTGTGAGGGTTTCGAGTGGACCACGCGTCCAGGAGCCGACACGGCGTGCGTCGGCGCTCGGGTAGGGGACGATATCCGCATGACCGACCTGCTGTACGTCGACGGTGGCAACCCGCTGCGTGGTGAGATCACCGTCCGGGGGGCCAAGAACTTCGTCTCCAAGGCGATGGTCGCCGCACTCCTCGGCGAGACACCGAGCGAGCTGCGCAACGTCCCCCAGATCCGCGACGTCGCCGTCGTGTCCGGCCTGCTGCGCCTGCACGGCGTCCGGGTCGACATCGACGACGACTCCGGGACCCTGCGCCTCGACCCGACGGACGTCGAGTCGGCGCACGTCGCGGACATCGACGCCCACGCGGGCTCGAGCCGCATCCCCATCCTCTTCTGCGGGCCGCTGCTCCACCGCCTGGGGGAGGCGTTCATCCCCGACCTCGGCGGCTGCCGCATCGGCGACCGCCCGATCAACTACCACCTCGACATCCTCCGCCAGTTCGGTGCGGTCGTGGACAAGACCGACAACGGCATCCACATCCGTGCCCCGCACCGGCTCCAGGGCACGAAGATCGCGCTGCCCTACCCGAGCGTCGGTGCGACCGAGCAGCTCCTCCTCACGGCGGTGCGCGCCGAGGGCATCACCGAGCTGTCGAACGCGGCCATCGAGCCCGAGATCATGGACCTCATCAACGTCCTGCAGAAGATGGGTGCCATCATCTCGGTCGCGACCGACCGGGTCATCCGCATCGAGGGCGTCGACCGCCTCGTCGGCTTCCAGCACACCGCGCTGGCCGACCGGATCGAGGCGGCGTCGTGGGCGGCCGCGGCGCTCGCCACCGGCGGCGACGTGTACGTCCGCGGGGCGACGCAGCCGGAGATGACGACGTTCCTCAACACCTTCCGCAAGGTCGGTGGCGAGTTCACGATCGACGACGAGGGCATCCGGTTCTTCCACCCGGGCGGCGACCTCAACTCGATCCAGCTCGAGACCGACGTGCACCCGGGGTTCATGACGGACTGGCAGCAGCCGCTCGTCGTCGCGCTCACCCAGGCACGTGGGCTGTCGATCGTCCACGAGACCGTGTACGAGAACCGGTTCGGCTTCGTCGACGCGCTCGTCGGCATGGGCGCGACGATCCAGGTCTACAAGGAGTGCCTCGGCGGTCGGCCCTGCCGCTTCGGGCAGCGGAACTTCTACCACTCGGCCGTCATCTCCGGCCCGACCCCGCTGTCGGCGGCGGAGATCGAGGTCCCGGACCTGCGCGGCGGGTTCAGCCACCTCATCGCGGCGCTCGCGGCGAAGGGCCAGTCGGCGGTGCGGGGCATCAGCCTCATCGACCGCGGCTACGAGCACTTCACCGAGAAGCTCGACGCCCTGGGCGCACAGTTCAGCCGCGAGGACTCCGGACGGTGACCCCGGTGGGCCTGCGGCGTGCGTCGTGGGCCCACCGCACCGGTCCGCCCGCGCGGCGCGGGTCGGCCGTCGCCGTGCCCACCCCGGACGGTGCACGGCCCGGCGCGCAGCCACGGCTACCATCGGTTCCCGTGCCGTCGCCGTCGCGTTCCAACCTCACCTACCGCAACGTCGCCCGCGTCGTCCGGACGTTCCTGTTCGCGACGACCCGGCCCGACTGGCACGGTGCCGAGCACCTGCCGGCCGAGGGCGGCTTCATCGCGGCGGCCAACCACCTCACCGAGGTGGACCCGCTGACCTTCGCGCACTACCTGTGGGACCACGGGCACACCCCGCGCGTCCTCGCGAAGTCCTCGCTCTTCCGGGTGCCCGTCGTCGGGCCCGTGCTGCGCGCGACCGGGCAGATCCCCGTGCACCGGGACACGGCGGCCGCGGGGGACTCGCTGCGGTCGGCGGTCGCGGCCGTCGAGGCCGGCGAGTGCGTCGCAGTCTTCCCCGAGGGCACGCTCACCCGCGACCCCGACCTGTGGCCGATGGTCGGGCGCACGGGCGTGGCGCGCCTGGCCCTCATGACGAAGGCACCCGTCGTGCCGGTCGCCCAGTGGGGCATGCAGGACCTGCTCGCGCGGTACGGCAAGGTGCTCCACCCGTTCCCGCGCAAGCGCGTCACCGTCGTCGCGGGCCCGCCCGTCGACCTGTCGGACCTCTACGGCCGTCCCCTGGACACCGCGACCCTGCGGGAGGCCACCGAGCGTGTCATGACGGCGATCACCGACCTGCTCGAGCCGATCCGCGGGGAGAGGGCGCCCGAGGTGCGCTTCGACATGCGCCGCGCCAAGCGCGACGGGGCGGCGTCGTGAGCGCCCCCAGCGAGGGCCTGCGCGCCGCCGTCCTCGGCTCCGGCAGCTGGGGGACGACGTTCGCGGCGGTCATGGCCGACGCCGGCTGCGAGGTGACGGTGTGGGGCCGGGACGCGGCGACCGTCGACGAGATCGCCGGCGCGCGCCGCAACTCGCGCTACCTGCCGGGCGTCGAGCTGCCGGCCGGGGTCACCGCGACCCACGACCCGCGCGAGGCGGTCGCCGACGTCGACGTCCTCGCCGTGGCGGTGCCCTCGCAGCAGGCGCGGCGGGTGCTCGAGCCGCTCGCCGACGCGCTGGCCGGGCGTGCCGTCGTCGTCTCGCTCATGAAGGGCGTCGAGCTCGACACCGACCGCCGGATGAGCGAGGTCGTCGCCGAGAGCCTGCGCATCGGACCCGACCGGGTCGCGGTGCTCTCCGGCCCCAACCTCGCGCTCGAGATCGCCCGTCGCCAGCCGACGGCCACGGTCGTCGCGTCGACGAGCGAGGAGACCGCGGCGCTCGTCGCACGCGCGTGCGCGTCGTCGTACTTCCGGCCGTACACCAACCCGGACGTCGTCGGCGTCGAGCTGTGCGGCGCGGTGAAGAACGTCATCGCCCTCGCCGTCGGCATCTCCCAGGGCCGGGGCATGGGCTACAACACGATGGCGACGGTCATCACCCGCGGGCTCGTCGAGATCACGCGGCTCGGCCTGGCGCTCGGTGCGGACGCCGAGACCTTCCCGGGTCTCGCGGGCATGGGCGACCTCATGGCGACGTGCGCCTCGCCCGACTCGCGCAACCACACGCTCGGCGTCCACGTCGGCCGTGGCATGAGCCTCGACGAGGCCGTCGTCGCCACCGGAGGCACGGCCGAGGGCGTGAAGTCGTGCCGGTCGGTCCTCGAGCTGGCGACGTCCCTCGGGGTCGAGATGCCCATCACCGCGGCCGTCGTCGAGGTCCTCCACAAGGGCCTGCCGGTCGACCAGCTCGCGGGGCTGCTGCTCGCACGCCCGCACAAGCCGGAGAAGCGCTGACCTCTCAGCGCTCCGCGAGCGAGCCGACGGCGACGGACGCCGCCGCGGCGCGCAGCGCGACGTCGAGGTCCGCCCACAGGTCCTCGACGTCCTCGACGCCGACGGAGAGGCGCACGAGGTCCTCCGGGACGGTGCGGGACTCGGTGGCGAAGCGTCGGCGCCGTTCGAGAGTCGACTCCACCCCGCCGAGGCTCGTCGCCGGCACCCACAGCCCGACGGCGCCCACGAGGGCGTCGGCACCCGCCGCGCCCCCGACCGGCCGGACCCCGAGGATCGCCCCGTAGCCGTCCATCTGGGCGGTGGCGCGCTCGTGCCCGGGGTCGCCCGGAAGACCGGGGTAGCGCACCTCGACGACGTGCGGGTGGGCGCTCAGCCGCCGTGCCAGCTCGGCCGCGTTCGCCTGCGCGCGCTCGACCCGCAGCGCGAGCGTGCGCAGCCCGCGCAGTGCGAGCCACACCTCGAACGGGCCGGCGATCGCGCCGTGCGTCGTGCGGTGCGCGACGACGCGCTCGCGCAGCGACGCGTCGTCCGTCACGACGGCACCGAGGACGACGTCCGAGTGGCCGGCGAGGTACTTCGTCACGGAGTGGACGACGAGGTCGGCACCGAGCGCGAGCGGGCGCAGCCCGAGCGGCGTGGCGAACGTGCTGTCGACCGCGACGAGCGCACCCACCTCGTGCGCCGCGGCGACCAGCGGCGGGATGTCGGCCACCTCGAGCATGGGGTTCGTCGGCGACTCGAGCCACAGCATCGCCGCCGGGTCGCCGTCGCCGCGCACCGCCGCCACGACGGCGTCCGTGTCCGCCACGTCGACGCGGTCGACGCGCAGCGCCCCGCGTCCGGCGAGCTCGTCGAGCAGCCCGAGCGTCACCTGGTAGGCGTGCCGCGGGACGACGACGCGCGACCCGACCGGGACGAGGGAGAGCACCGCGTCGACGGCCGCCATGCCGGACGCGAGGACGACCGCCGGCGGTCCGACGGGGTCCGCGCGGTCGGCGCGCTCGAGGGCGGCGAGCGCCTCCTCGAAGGCGTCCCACGCTGGTGTGGCCATCCGGGCGTAGAGGGGCTCGCCCGGCACCGGCGTGCCCTGGGACACGTACGTCGAGCTGAGGACGACGGGCTCGTTGAGCGCGGCGCCGGGGGAGCGGGCGGGGCGGCCCGCGGCGACGGCGACGGTGCGCGGCGACAGCCGCTGCGGACGTCCGGACGGATCGGAGGAGGCCACGGACGGAGGCTATGCCCGCGCGGCCCGGGGGACCAACGAGCGTGGGGGCCCGGGACGGACCGGCCGGGCGGTAGGGTCGGTGCCCGATGGACGCGACGACGAACACCCCCGCCGACCCCGCCCCCACCCGGCCCCGCGTGATGGTCCTCTTCGGCGGACGCTCGGGGGAGCACGCCATCAGCTGTGCGACCGCCGGCGGCGTGCTGCGGGCCCTCGACCGCGACCGCTACGACGTCCTCGCCGTCGGGATCACCGGGGCGGGCCAGTGGGTCCTCGCCGCGGACGACCCCGACCACTGGGCGATCCGGGACGGCCGGCTGCCGCGTGTCGAGGACACCGCGACCCGTGTCCTGCTGCCGCAGGGCAGCGCGGAGCACGAGGTCCAGGTGCTGCGCGGCGCCGGCGAGCTCGCGCCCCTCGGCGCCGTCGACGTCGTCTTCCCGCTGCTCCACGGGCCCTTCGGGGAGGACGGGACGCTGCAGGGCATGCTCGAGCTCGCCGACGTCCGGTACGTCGGCTCCGGCGTCCTCGCGTCAGCCGTCGGCATGGACAAGCACATGATGAAGCTCGTCCTCGCGGGCTCCGGGCTCACGGTCGGCCCCTTCCGCGTGCTGCCCGCCGGCGACCCGGCCGACGAGGCGACGCTCGCGGCGATCGTCGCCGACCTCGGCCTACCGCTCTTCGTCAAGCCCGCACGTGCCGGGTCGAGCCTCGGCATCACCCGCGTGACGGACCCGGCGGACCTCGCGGCCGCCGTCGCCGCGGCGCGCGAGCACGACCCCAAGGTCGTCGTCGAGGCCGCGGTCGTCGGCCGCGAGATCGAGTGCGGCGTCCTCGGCGGCCGGGCCGGCGCGCCGCCGCGCGCGTCGCTGCCCGGAGAGATCGTCGTCACCGACCCGCGCCACGCCTTCTACGACTTCGAGGCGAAGTACCTCGACGAGCAGGGCGTCACGCTCGCGTGCCCGGCCGACCTGCCGACGGAGGTCGTCGCACGCGTCCAGGACGCCGCGGTGCGGGCCTTCCAGGCGGTCGGCTGCGAGGGCATCGCCCGGGTCGACGTGTTCGTCACCGAGGACGGCGAGGTCGTCGTCAACGAGATCAACACGATGCCGGGGTTCACGCCCTACTCGATGTACCCGCGGATGTGGGAGGCGAGCGGGATCGACTACCCGGCCCTCGTCGACGAGCTCATCCAGCTCGCGCTCGAGCGGCCGACCGGCCTGCGCTGAGCGCTCACAGGCACTGGCGCTGCTGCTCCGTGCGGGAGACCGCGGGGCCGAGCAGGTCGACGAACGCGCTCGACCGCTGCGACGCGACCTCCTCCGGGATCGTCACCTCGACCGCGGGCACCCGCCCGTAGGTCGTGAAGGTCCAGTCGCCGTCGTCCTCGACGACGACCCAGTCGACCGTCGGGCCGTTGGGCGTCGTCACGGACTGGCAGCGGTCCGTCGTCGGGCCGAGCGGCTCCACGCCGCACCGCAGGACGACCGCGGCCCGCGGCTCTCCCCACGCCGTCGTGGCCTGCGCATCGGTGTCGAGGCGCTCGAGCCCGTCGCCGAGGGACGCCGGCAGCGCGAGGACGACCTCGGCGCACACCGGGTCGGTCGCGTGCGGGGCGACGTCGACGGGGACCGTCGGTGCGCAGCCGGCGAGGAGGGCGACGCCGGCGACCGTGACGGCGCGGGGCGTGGACGGACGGCGGAGCACGGTCGCCACGGTACCGCGCGGCCGCGCGCCCGCGGCCCGCTGGTCGTGGGCCACGCACCGGGACCGGCCACGCCCGGCCCGGATCCCGTCTAGCGTTGGGCGGGTGCCCGTCGAGTCCCGTCCCGTCTCCGAGGTGTCCGAGCAGGACCTGCTCGACCGCATCTTCCCGCACCTGCCCGTCGGCTCCCGCACGATCGTCCCCCCGGGTGACGACGCGGCCGTCGTCACGGCGCCCGACGGCCGCTTCGTCGTCACGTGCGACGTGCTCGTCGAGGACGTCCACTTCCGCCGCGAGTGGTCCGGCGGGTACGACGTGGGGCGTCGGGCCGCGGTGCAGAACCTCGCGGACGTGGCCGCGATGGGCGCGCGGCCCGTGGCGCTCGTCGTCGGCCTCGTGCTGCCGGGGCGCACGCAGGTCGCGTGGGTCGAGGAGCTCGCCGCCGGGATCGGCGACACGTGCCGGCCGCTCGACGTCGGCGTCGTCGGGGGAGACCTGTCCGGCGGGCCGGTCGTCGTCGTCTCGGTGACGGCGCACGGCGACCTCGAGGGCCGCCGGGCGGTGCGGCGCAGCGGTGCGC
>JAEXEM010000117.1 GCA_023401045.1 Actinomycetes bacterium | reverse complement strand
GGGTCGAGCCGGTCCGGGCGACGCACGAGCACGCGCTGCGGCACCGTGACGACGTCGGCGTACCCGCCGCGCACGGGCCACGCGACGACCTCGTCGCCCTCGGAGAACCACCTCACCCCGGTGCCCGTCTCCTCGACGACGCCGGAGACCTCGAGCCCGAGGCGCACGGGCGGGTGCGCGCCCGAGCCCGGGGCGTACGACTTCCAGTCCCAGGGGTTGACGCCGGCGGCGTGCACGCGCAGCCGCACCTCGCCGGGCCCCGGCTCCGTCACCGGGACCTCGACGACCTGCAGCACCTCCGGTCCGCCGAGGGCCGACGCCACGACCGCTCGTCGCGAGCTCTCCACGGAGCCAGCCTCCCGGCTGAGTGCCCCGGGGGCCAGGCAGGGGAGGTCCCCCGTCCGGCTGAAACCGGCGCGTCAGCCGACCGGGCCGAGGACGCGGTCGACGTAGTCGTTGCGGAACGTGCCGGCGGGGTCCACCCGTGCCCGGACGCGGTCGACGTCCGCGAGGTGCGGGTACAGCGGCTCGAGCCGGGCGCGGTCGTAGGTGTGGAGCTTGCCCCAGTGCGGCCGGCCGCCGACCTGGCCGACGACGCGCTCGGCGGCCTCGAGGTAGCGCAGGTGCGGCAGCCGGTGGAACTGCTGGACGGCCACGTGCGCCGTCGCGCGGCCGTGCGCCGTCGACAGCCACGGGTCCTCCGCGGGGCCGAACCGGATCTCGAGCGGGAACGGCACGTGCGCGCCGGTCGCGCGGAACCACGCGGCGAGCTCGTGCAGCACGTCGACGACGCTCGCGCGCGGCACCGCGTACTCGCCCTCGCGGAAGCGGACGCGGCGGCGGGAGACGAGCACCTCGTGCGACGGGCCGGTGTACGTGCGGGGCGGCAGCGAGGCGGCCTGGAACCGGTTGAGGGCGGGCGTCCAGCGCCGGCTGCGGGCCGCCACGTGCTGCACCGCCCCGAAGGTGACGTTGGTGAGCAGCTCGTCGACGAGCGCGCCGCGCAGCGGCGACAGCGGGCGGTCGTCGTCGGGGTCGGCGCGGTCGTGCCGCTCGGTGAGGGCGACGTCGGTGTGGGGGAACCAGAACATCTCGAAGTGGTCGCTGCCGTCGACGAGCTCGTCGAGCCGCTCCAGCACCTCCGCCAGCGGCATCGGCGCCTCGCGCGAGAGCAGCCGGTAGGCCGGGACGGCCTCGAGCGTGACGGCCGTCAGCACCCCGACGGCGCCGAGGCCGAGGCGCGCCACCTCGAAGAGGTCGGGGTCGTGCGCGGGGGAGACGTCGACGACCTCGCCGTCGGCCGTGACGAGACGCACGCCGACGACCTGGGTCGACAGCCCGCCGAGCCGGGCCCCCGTGCCGTGCGTGTTCGTGCTCACCGCGCCGCCGACGGTCTGCCGGTCGATGTCCCCGAGGTTGCGCAGCGCCAGCCCGCGGGCCGCGAGCGCGGCGTTGAGCGCGTGCAGCCGCATGCCGGCCCCCACGGTGACGTGCGCGGTGCCGTCCGGCCGCGCCTCGACCCGCTCGACGGAGGCGAAGGCGTCGAGGTGCACCTGGACGCCGTCGGTGACCGCGGCGCCGCTGAACGAGTGGCCGGCTCCGACGGCGCGGGCACGCGTGCCGGTGCCCGTCGCGCGGGCGAGCGTCGCGCTCAGCTCCTCGAGGTCACGCGGGCGCACGACGTGCAGCGGCGTCGCGCTCTCGGTGCGCGCCCAGTTCCGCCAGGTCCGCGGCGCGCGTGCGCCGACGGCCGGTCGCCCGTCCACTCCCTCACCATCGGCTGGTCGGACGTCCAGGTCAAGTGCGCAGAATCCTTGACTATCGTCATGAACACCGATGAGATGGACTCGTGATGGTTGTCGCGCGCCGCCGGGGGGGTTGGCGAGGCGGCAGCCGCGAGGAGGAACCATGAACCGTCTGCCGGTCGCCGAGCGTCGCGAGCAGCTCATCGAGGCCGCACTCAGCGTGGCGAGCAGGGAAGGCATCGACGGGGCGACGGTCCGCGCCGTCGCCGCCGAGGCCGGGGTGTCCCTCGGGGTCGTCCACTACTGCTTCCGTGACAAGGACGAGCTGCTGCGGGCGATGGCGCACACCATCACGCAGCGGAACCTCGCCCGTGGCATGGCGGAGATGCCGCAGGAGGCGCCGGCGCGCGACCTCGTCCTCGGCGTCCTCGAGGGGCTGTGGGCGAACATCCGCGCGACGCGCGGGCCGCAGCTGCTCACCTACGAGCTGACGACGACCTCGCTGCGCCACCCCGAGCTGCGCCAGGTGGGCATGGACCAGTACGTCGGCAGCTGGGCCGCCGCGGAGCACTTCCTCGAGGAGGTCGAGCGGGTCGCCCGCGTGACGTGGAAGCTGCCCAGGCACGCCATCGCCCGGTCGATCATCGCCGCGGTCGACGGGTTCTCGCTCGCCTGGCTCGTCGACGGCGACGAGGACGCCGCGTTCCAGGGCCTGCGGATGTTCGCCGAGCACGTCGCGTCCCTCGCCGTCCCCGTCGACGAGGAGGCCCTGCTGGGGGCCGGCGACGGGGCCGGGGAGGCAGGCACCTACGCGCCCACGGTCGCCGCCACACGGGTCACCGCCCTGGCATGACGACGACGGCCCCGCGCGCGTCGGCGGTCCCCGTCGGGGGCGCGCCGCTCGTGCGGACCCTCGGCGAGCGGCTCGACGCCGC
>JAEXEM010000115.1 GCA_023401045.1 Actinomycetes bacterium | reverse complement strand
CCTCGGCGGCGGCCTGCTCGTCGGCGGCCTCGAGCGCCTCGGCGGCGGCCTGCGCGGTCGTCGTGTCGAAGGCCATGCGCTGCACGGACAACGTGTCCCCGCGCCCGGCGTCGATGCCGGCGGCGGCTGCGACCGCCTCCCGGAGCGCCGTCATGTCGAGGCCGCCCGCGGCAGCCTGGTCGACGAGCACGGACACCGACTGGCGCTGCAGGGCGCCGGGGCCCGACCGCGTCACCTCGGTGCTCTTGTTCACCGCGTTGGTGACGTCCTCGCTCGTCGCGCGGTAGCTGCCGCCGTCGTCACCGCCGCTGGGCACCGCGATGTTGTCCGGGCCGAGCACGCCCGTCGCCCCCGCACCCGCGGCGGCACCGCCGGTGTACTCCTCGGTCGTCGTCGACGACCCGAGCGGCGGGGTGTCGGGCGTCGCGGAGAACTCCTCGGTCGTGCGCTCCCGCTCGGTGTGGTCGACCTCCGCGGTGACGGCGACCGTCGCGTTGCCGACGCCGACGAGCCGGTCGAGCATCGTCTGCACGGCTCCCGCGACGCGGGTCTCGTGCTCGGCGGCGCGCGTGTCGTCGGACCCGCCGCCGGCACCGTCCTCGCCGACGGCCGAGAGCACCGTGCCCGAGGCGTCGATGACGGCGACGCCGACGGGGTCCATGCCGTCGACACCGGCCGAGACGAGGTGCGTGACGGCCCGGACCTGGTCGGCGCTCAGCGTCGCCCCGGCACGGGTGCGGACGAACACCGAGGCGGTCGGCGTGCCGCGCTGCTCGACGAACACCGTCTCCTCGGGGATCGCCAGCCGGACCGTCGCGGCCTCGACGCCCTGGATGGCGGCGACCGTACGGGACAGCTCGCCCTCGAGGGCCCGACGGTACGTCGTCTCCTGCTGGAACTCGGAGGCCGTCATCGGCATCCGGTCGAGCAGCGAGTAGCCGGCGCCGTCGGCGTCGGCCGGCAGGCCGGCCGCGGCGAGCCGCACGCGCTGCTCGTACACCGCGGCCGCCGGCACGAGGACCGTGCCGCCGCCGTCGGCCAGCTCGTACCCCACGCCCGCGGAGGTCAGCTCGTCGACGACGGCGCTCGCGTCGGCGCCCGACAGGCCCGAGAACAGCGGCACCATCGTCGGCCGTGACATCCAGCTCGACAGCGCGACGGCACCGAGCACGACGGCGGCGATGCCGATGAGCGCGAAGGTGCGCTGCGCGATCGTGAACGCGCGCAGCGCGGCCGTGAGGCGGCCGAGGGCGTCCTGCACCTGCGCGGGCATCAGGCCTGCATCCTCATGATCTCGGTGAATGCCTCGACGGCCTTGTTGCGCACGGCCGCGGTGAGCTCGAGCGCGAGCGAGGAGCGCGCGGCGGCGATCGTGTAGTCGTGGACGTCGTCGAGGTCACCGGTGACCGCCTGCACGGCCAGCCCCTGCGACGTCGACTGCAGCTGCTGGAGCTGGTCGATGTTCCCGAGCACCGCGCTGAAGACCGAGCCGTCCGTCGCACCCGCGGCACCGAGGCCGGCACCCGCGCCGACCGTCGGCAGCATCCCGCCGGGGCCGGTGACGCCGGAGACGGCCGGCACCGCGAACGCGCTCACTGGTTGCGTCCGATCTGCAGCGCCGCCTGGTACGACTCGGTCACCCGCGACACCGTCGCGGCGTTCGCCTGGTAACCGCGCTGGGCCATGATGAGGTGGGTCATCTGGGTGGCCATGTCGACGTCGGGGTAGCGCACGTATCCGTCCTCGTCGGCCAGGGGGTGCCCGGGCTCGTGGACGAGCCGGCCCTCGGCGCTGCCGAGCTCGACGCCCGCGACCTGCACGCCGCCGTCACCGCCCGTCATCGCCTCGACGACGACGTAGCGCTCCTGGAACGCCGCCTCGCTCGTCGACGTCACGGTGCTCGCGTTGGCGATGTTGTCGCTGATCGCGTCCATCCACTTGCGCGTCACGGTCATGCCCGTCCCGGCCACGCCGATGGCCCCGAAGATCGTCATCAGCTCGTCCTCATCGCGGTGCGCACCGAGCTGAACGTGCCCGACATCGCCTGGCTCGCCAGCTGGAATCGCAGGTTCGTGTCGATCTGCAGGAGCGTCTCGGTGTCGAGGTTGACGTTGTTGCCGTCCTCGCGCGTCGGCTCGAGGGACTCCGCCACGGTGGCCCGGACGGCGCCGCTGCCGCGGGACACGGCCTCGGAGAGCGCCTCCTCGAACTGGACGCGCTTGGCCCGGTAGCCGGGGGTCTGCAGGTTGGCGACGTTGTCCGCACTGGTCCGCTGACGCAGCGCAAGACCGTCGAGCGCGCTGTTGAGCGCGACGGAGGTCACGGAGTCGAACATGCCCATGACGGGCCACCTCACCGACGACGACGAGTGGGGGTGGCCGATCCGTGGCCGGGTGCACGAGCATCCGTTCTCGCACCCGCCTCATCGGCCGGGCGTGGCGCCGTGTGAGGGCTCGGCACGACAAGGTCACCCGTCCGGCGTACTCGTCACCCGCGGTACGTCCGGGTCGTCCCGGGACGTCCGTGCAGGTCAGACCCGGATGCCTCGAACCCGGGCGTCCCAAGCCCGGGTGCGTCAGGCCCCGGGTGCGTCAGGCCCGGGTGCCTCAGGCCTGGGTGTCGACGAACACCGGCCGCGCCGCCGGGCGGGTGCGCATCGCGTCCGCGGCCGCGAGCTGGCGGCGGGCGAGCGTCATCGCCTCGGCGGTCCGCCGGGCGACGTCGAGCTGGTGGTCGAGCAGCGCCTGCGCACGCTCGACCAGCGGTGCGG
>JAEXEM010000097.1 GCA_023401045.1 Actinomycetes bacterium | reverse complement strand
GGCGCGCTCGCGCTCACGGCGTACACCGGGCAGCTCGTCGCGCTCGCCGCCCTCGGGCCGGAGGTCGTCTACGGGGCGACGACCGGCGGCTGGGTGACGTTCCTCCTCGTCACGGTCGCACTGTGCTGGGTGTGGCACGCCGCGCTCGGACGGGGTCCGCTCGAGGCGCTGCTGCACGTGGTCTCGGTGCGCGCCGCGGACGTCGCGCCGGACCCGCTGCCCCCGCGCCGTGGCACCGACGCCACCGACGCACCGACGCCGGTGGGCACCGCACCGCCGGCGGGCTGAGGCTCAGAGCGGGTCGAGGATCCGCTGGAGGAACCGCCGGGTGCGCTCCTCGCGCGGTGCGACGAGCACCTCGTCCGGCCGTCCCTCCTCGACGACGACACCGCCGTCCATGAAGACGACGTGGTCGGCGACCTGCTGGGCGAACCGGATCTCGTGGGTGACGACGACCATCGTCCAGCCCTCCGCGGCGAGGTCACGCATGACCGCGAGCACCTCGCCCACCGTCTCCGGGTCGAGCGCGGACGTCGGCTCGTCGAAGAGCAGCAGCCGGGGGCGCAGCGCGAGCGCCCGGGCGATGCCGACGCGCTGCTGCTGACCGCCGGACAGCTCGTGCGGGTACGCGTCGGCCTTGTCGGCCAGGCCCACCTTGGCGAGCAGTGCGACCGCCTCGGCCGTCACCTCGGCCGTGGGGCGGCGCTGGGCGTACCGCGGGCCCTCGGTGACGTTCTGCAGCGCGGTCCGGTGCGGGAACAGCTCGTGGGACTGGAAGACCATCCCGGACGTCGCCCGCAGGCGCCGCAGGTCACCGCGCGACGGGCGACGGGCGAGGTCGAGCGTGACGTCGTCGACGCGGACCGTCCCGGCGTCGGCGACGGTGAGGGCGTTGAGGCAGCGCAGCAGGGTCGTCTTGCCCGAGCCGGAGGGGCCGATGAGCACGGTGACGCTGCCGGGGGCGACGCGCAGGTCGATGCCGCGCAGCACGTGGAGGTCGCCGAAGGACTTCGTCAGGCCGGTGGCCTCGACGAGCGGGCGCGTGAGGTTCGTCGTCATCGGGTGCTCCCTCAGTGCGCCACGTAGCGGTCGAGCCGGCGCTCGAGCCGCGCCTGCAGGGCCGACAGGACGAGGCAGATGAGCCAGTAGATCGCGGCCGCCAGCGAGTACAGCGCCATGAACTCGTACGTCGGCGCCGCGATCTCCTGCGCCTTGCGCAGCAGCTCCGTCACCATGATCGTCGAGGCGAGCGACGTGTCCTTGACGAGCGAGATGAAGGTGTTCGACAGCGGCGGCACCGCGACGCGCACCGCCTGCGGCAGCACCACCCGCTGCAGCGTGAGGGTCCGGTCGTAGCCGATCGTCGCCGCCGCCTCCCACTGCCCGCGCGGCACCGAGAGGATCGCGGCGCGGATGGTCTCCGCCGCATAGCCGCCGACGTTGAGCGTGAACGCGACGACGGCCGACGGGAACGGGTCGATGACGACGCCGACCGACGGCAGCGCGTAGAAGATGAGGAAGAGCTGGACGAGCAGCGGCGTGCCGCGGATGAGCGACACGTACGCCCGCGCCAGCCCCGACACGACGCGGTTGGACGAGAGCCGCGCGAGCGCGACGAGCAGCGCGAGGACCAGCCCGAAGGCGAACGACAGCAGCGACAGCGGGATCGTGCCGCGGACCGCCCCGGACAGCAGCGGCCCGATCGACGAGACGACGAGGTCCCAGGTGTCCCCCGTCATCGTCGTCCCCGCGCCGCTCGCGCCCCGGTGGTCACTGCGAGACGTCCTGGCCGAACCACGTCTGCGAGATCTCGGCCAGCGTGCCGTTCGACCGCAGGGTCGCCAGCGCCTCGTCGATCCGCGACGTCAGCTCGGAGTCCTTGCGCAGCGCGAACGCCTGCTCGACGGTGTCCCCGGTCTCGAAGGCGATCTTCACCGACGTGTCGCCGGACTGCGTGAGGTAGTCGAGCACCGCGAGGTCGTCGTTGAACGTCACGTCGATGCGACCCTGCTTGAGCAGCGCCACCGCCTGCGTGAAGCCCTCGACGGCCTCGACCTTCGCCCCGGCGTCCGTGGCGACCTTCGACCAGTTCGACGTCGCGGACTGCGCCGCGGTGAGGCCCGCGACGTCGGCGAGCGAGGTGACGCTCGTGTCGTCCGCGGGGACGACGGCGACACCGGTCGACACGGTGTACGGCTCGGTGAAGTCGTACGTCGCGCGGCGCTCGTCGTTGACGGTCACCTGGTTGGCGATGACGTCGTACCGCTCGGCCTCGAGACCGGCGAAGATCGAGTCCCACGTCGTCTCGGAGAACTCGACCTCGAGCCCGAGCTCGTCGGCGACGGCCGTGATGACCTCGACGTCGTACCCGGTGAGGGCGCCGGAGGAGTCGTGGAAGCTGAACGGCGAGTACGTGCCCTCGGTGCCGACGCGCAGCACGTCCGCCGCCCCGCTCCCCTCGGCGGCCGGCGCGGCGTCCCCGCCGGAGCAGGCGGCGAGCGCCCCGAGGACGACGACGGCGGGCAGGACGAGCAGACGACGGGTGACGCGCATGGGGGAACCTTCCGGTGCGGACGGCGACGGGGCGACGCCGTCACGACGTGACGTGGCGATGGGGCGAGCGGGGCTCGGGAGCGCGGCGGCGACGGCCGGCCGCAGGTCACCTCGAGATGGTGACGAGGGGACCCGTGGGTCCCGGCTGGTGCGGTGTCCTCAGCGACAGCGACAGCGACGACGACGACATGCGGCAGCGAGCACGGAGCCCGGTGCCGTCGTCATGCCGTGGACCCTAGCACCGACGGGTCACGGCCAGGTGAGCTCGTGCGTCCAGCCGGCGTCGCGGCGTCGGTAGACGACCCGCACGTGCGCACGGTCGGGGCTGCCCTGCCAGAACTCGACGACGTCGGGCACGACGAGCCACGCCTGCCACGTCGGGAGCACGAAGCCCGGGTCGGCGTCGATGCGGTCCCGGGAGGCCGCCATCGCGGCGTGCAGCTCGTCGAGCGAGGTGAGCGGCTCGCCCGGGCGCACCCCGGCCGCGGCGGCACGTGAGGCCGGTGAGCGCGCGAGGTAGTCGTCGCTCGACGCCGCGTCGCCGAGGTACCTCGCCGGCCCGCTCACCCGCACCTGGCGCACGAGAGGCTGCCACCAGAAGGACAGCGACGCCTGCGGGTTCGCCGTGAGGTCGCGGGCCTTGGCGCTGCGGGCGTCGGTCGCGAACGCGAAGCCGTCGGGCCCGACGTCCTTGAGGACGAGCACGCGGGCGGCCGGGCGCCCGTCGGCGTCGGCGGTCGCGAGCGTCGCCGCGTGCGGCTCGGGGACACCACGGGCGAGCGCGACGTCGAACCACTGCGCGAACAGCTCGACCGGGTCGTCCGGGAGGGCTGCGAGGTCGAGGTCCGGCGCCGAGCCGGACAGGGCGGGCAGGGACCTCAGCAGCTCGCGCACGCCGCCACCCTCCCGCACGCCCGCTCCGGCGACAACCCCCGGCGACCTACCCTGGAGCCGTGCCCACCGCCCCGCCGCTCACGGTGCTCCCCGCCGAGGAGTGGACGCGGCGTGCCGCGACGCACGCGGCGCGAACCGACGCGATGACCGCGGGCCACCGCGAGCGCCGGTCCCGGCACGAGAAGCACGCGATCGAGGACTTCCTCTTCGAGTACTACCCGGCCTCCCCCGCCCAGCTGCGCCGCTGGCACCCGGGCGCGGGCGTGGCGCTCGCCCCCGGCCCGGACGGCCCGGCGCCGAACGGCGCGTGGCGCTGGTACCGGACGGACGACGACGGCACGGTGACGCTCGACGCCGAGGCCTTCACCGCCGCCCGCGGCGACACCGTGCGCTTCGTCGCCACGCTCCTCGACGCCACCCGCTCCCGCCCGGCCGCGACCGGCTGCTTCGGGCTGCACGAGTGGGCGATGGTCTACCGCGAGCCGGCGGGCGCGCACCGCCATCCCCTGCCGCTGCGGCTCGGCGAGGACGGCACGGACGCCGTCGTCGAGGCCCACCGGATCCGGTGCACGCACATCGACGCGTTCCGGTTCTTCACCCCCGAGGCGGTGCCCCGCAACACCCTCACCCCCACCCGCGAGACCCAGGTGGCGATGGAGCAGCCGGGCTGCCTGCACGCCGCGATGGACTGCTACAAGTGGGCCCTCAAGCTCGGCCCCCTGGTGCCCGGTGACCTGCTGCTCGACTGCTTCGAGCTCGCCCGGGAGGTCCGCGTCACCGACATGCAGGCGTCCCCGTACGACGTCTCGCCGTACGGGCTGGCGCCGATCCGGATCGAGACGCCGGAGGGCAAGCACGAGTACGTGCGGCTGCAGCGCGACTACGCCGAGCGGTCGAACGCGCTGCGCGGGCGGCTCGTCGAGGTGTGCGGGGCCGTGGCACCTCACGCGGCGTCCGCCTGACGGCTCCGCCGCCCGTACGACTCCGTCAGCCGGTCGCGGCCGCGAGCAGGTGCAGCGCGACGACCGGCGGGGTCGGCCGACCGTCGCACGCGACGACCTCGACGTCGTGGTCACCGGACGCCACCGGCAGGTCGACGCTGCGCACCTCGGTGCCGTGCGACATCACCTCCAGCCGCCCGACCTCCACACCGTCGACGAGCACACGCGCACGCCCCTGCCGCGCGAGGTACGTCACCCGCAGCACCGCGGCGCGTCCCTCGGGGTCGGTGAGCCGGTAGCCGAACCGCTCGACCGTCGCGCGCCAGTGCCGGCCGTCCGTGGCGCCGGTCGACGTCGAGGTGCCGTGGAAGCGGTGGTCGGTCTCGGGCTGCTGCTGGCCGCACGCGACGGCGTCGACGGTCCGCCCGGCGAGGCCGAGCTGCTCGGCGTCGAGGGCGGCGAGCGCGGCGCGACGGGCGGGGACGTCGGAGTCGGAGCGCGCGGCCGGGAAGTAGAGCGTGTACCTCGCGTCGTGCAGCGCGTGGAACGGCTCGAGCGCGATCGGGCCCTCCTGGCGATCGAGGACGACGGCGCCCGTCCCCGTCACGCGCAGCGCGGCCGCGAGGTCGGTGTCGCTGCCGACGAGCACGGGTGCGTCGGACAGCGGGCGCAGCGGGCCGTGCGCGACGTGCCCCATGCGGGCGTCGTCCGCGTGGAGGCCGACGAGGTCGTCGGCGTCGCCCCGCGCGGCGAGGACGACGGGCCCCCAGCGCAGCGCGACCCAGTCGTCCGCCCCGGGAAGCCGCTCGGCCGCACCGCCCGCGACGAGCCGCCACGTGAGGCGCTCACCGCCCAGCCACGTGCGGCGGACGGACACGTAGCCCTCCCGCTCCCGCACGCCCACCGGCTGCCCGTCGACGAGCACCTCGACGTCCTCGGTCGCCCACGCAGGGCGCCGGACGTGGATCGCGAGCTCCGTCGGACCGTCGACCTCGACGGTGAGCCGCACGTCCGTCACGGCCTCGACCGCCGGGTACGTCGAGTCGAGGCGCACCCGCACGCCGCGCTCGGCCCAGTCGAGCCGCGACGGGACCGGCAGGTGGACGAGCAGGTCGTCGCCGTCGCTCGCGTACGTCAGCTCCCCCAGCCGGGCGTACGTCTCCAGGCCGGTGCCGACGCAGCACCACATGCACACGTCTCGCGTCGAGACGACCCGGTAGTGCCCGGGGCGCGCCGGGGTGAAGTAGACGAAGCCGCCGCACGGGTGCTGCGCGGACAGCACGTGGTTGACGAGCCGGCGCTCCGCGGCGTCGAGCAGCCACGTCCCGCCACCGAGCGCGAGGAGCCGGCGCTCGATCTCGAGCATGTTGGACGTGTTGCACGACTCCGGGCCCTCGCGGTGGGTGACGTGCGCGATCGGGTCGGGCGTGAAGTGCTCGGCGACCGAGCAGCCGCCGAAGGCGAGCGTGCGGCGGTCGAGGACGGTGCGGACGAACGTCGTCGCCGCCTCGACCTCGCCGATGGCCGGCCAGCCGACGACCTTGGCGATCTGGGTGTTGGCGTGCAGGCCGTCGAGCGCGTCGCGCCCCTCGCGCAGCGGGCCGAGGAGGCGCTCGTCGGCGAACCGCCGGGCGAGGGCGGCGTACCGCTCGTCCCCGGTGAGCGCGTGGAGGTCCCCGTACGCCTCGCACATGCCACCGAACTCGGTCCGCAGCATCCGCGCGAACGCGGCGTCGTCGAGCCGGTCGGACAGCGCGACGCCCCAGTCCCCCAGGCGGACGGCGGCCCGTAGGGCGTCCCCGCGCACGTCGTCCGGGCCGTGCGTCGCGGCGTCGAGGAGCCCGGCGTACGTCTTGTGGACGTTGTACCAGGGCACCCACGCACCGCCGAGGTCGAACGAGCCCGCCTCAGCACCGCCGGACGCGACCGACTCCCACAGCGCGACGCCACCGGGCACGCCCCCGACGTACCCCGTGCCGAGCGCGTCCTGGCACTCGACGAGGCCGGCGACGAGCGCACGGGCGAGCTCGGCGGCCCGCTCGTCGCCCGTCGCCGCCCACTGCAGCGCGGCCCCGGACAGGGCGTGGCCGCCGATGTGCCCGTCGAGGCCGATCGACTCCCAGCTGCCGTAGCGCGGCGCCACCGGCGGCAGACCCGCCTCGGCGCGGAACGGCGCGAGCAGCCGGTCGGGGTCGAGGCCGACGAGGTACTCGAGCGCCGTGCGCTGCGCGACCGCGAACGGCCCCGAGGTGAGCCGCACCGCGTGGAGCGGGAACGGCGTGACGTCGGCGCGGTCGGGGGCGACGGTGCTCACGGCCTCCACCCTGCCATCCGGCACCCTCCGGCGGGCGAGGGGCGCGGCGTCCCGCCCGGCGTGTCAGGCGACGGGTGCCGTCCAGCCGAGCGCGCGCCACCAGTCCGTGCAGGCGGCGACCCAGCCGTGCACGTGCGGGTCCTCGGTGGCCAGGCCGAGGCCGTGCCGGCCGTGCGGCAGCACGAGCAGCTCGGCCGGCACCCCGGCGCGCCACAGCGCCTGCGCGTACCGCACGGCGTTCGACACCGGCACGTCCGCGTCGTCGGCGGTGTGCCAGACGAACGCCGGCGGCGTCGCGGCGTCGACGCGCAGGTCGGCGGACATCGCGGCGCGCTGCTCGTCGGTCGCGTCCGCCCCGAGCAGCGCCTCCGTCGAGCTCTCGTGGGTCTCCTCGAGCAGGGAGACGACCGGGTAGCACAGGACCGTCGCGTCGGGCCGGTCGGCGACGTCCTCGGC
>JAEXEM010000078.1 GCA_023401045.1 Actinomycetes bacterium | reverse complement strand
CCGGGGGGGGGGGGGGCCGTCGTGCGGCCGTCAGCGGGGCGCCCGGGCGCGGTCCGCGATGACGTGGGGGAGGACGAGCCACACCAGTGCGATGACGACGAGCACCGCGCCCCCCGCGACGAGCCCGGCCGCCCGCGAGACGACGATGTCGAACAGCAGGAGCGTCGCGCCCGTGAGGACGAGCGCGAGGGCGAGCAGCCCACCGCGGGCGAACCAGTGCCCGGCGGAGACGAGCTGCGGCTTGAGCCGGCGTCGGAACAGCAGCCGGTGCAGGCTCACCGGCGCGATGATGAGCACCGTCGCGAGCACCGCGAGGACCACGAGCACGAGGTAGACGTCGCGCTGGTAGGTGTCGAGGTCCGCGAAGCGCTGCTGGAACGGCACGGTGAGCAGGAAGCCGGTGAGGATCTGCGCGCCCGTCTGCGTCACCCGCAGCTCCTGCAGCAGCTCCTCCCAGTTGCGGTCCATGCGCTCGATGAACGTCTCGTCGCGTCCGTCGCCGCCCGGCTCCTCACCGTCGGTGCGTGCGCCCTGCCTGGGCATCGTCCCGGTCCTCCTCATGCTCGGCTGGACGGATCATCCCGTCCCGATCCGCGGCGTGCACGACGAGCGCACGTCCCGTTCGGGAAGACTGTCCCCGTGACCGACGCACCCGCACCCGCCCTGCGCCACTTCGCCTCGGACAACTACGCCGGCGCGCATCCCGAGGTGCTCGCGGCGATCGCGGACGCGAACACCGGCCACGCCGTCGCGTACGGCGAGGACCGGTGGACCGCGCGGCTGCAGGACGTCGTCCGCGCCCACTTCGGCGAGCGCGCCGTCGCGCACCCCGTGCTCAACGGCACCGGCGCCAACGTCGTCTCGCTGCAGGCCATGCTGCCGCGGTGGGGGGCGGTCGTCTGCTCGACCGCCGCGCACGTCAACACCGACGAGAACGGTGCCCCCGAACGCGTCGGCGGCATCAAGCTGCTGCCCGTCCCGACGTCCGACGGCCGGCTCACCCCCGAGCTCGTCGCCACCCAGGCCCACGGCTTCGGGGACGTCCACCGCGCCCAGCCGGGGGTCGTGTCCCTCACGCAGTCCACGGAGCTCGGCACCGTCTACACGCCCGAGCAGGTCCGCGCGCTGTGCGACCAGGCCCACGCCCTGGGGATGCGGGTGCACGTCGACGGGTCACGCATCGCCAACGCCGCGGCGCACCTCGGCCTGCCGCTGCGCGCGCTGACGACCGACTGCGGCGTCGACGTGCTGTCCCTCGGCGGGACGAAGAACGGCATCCTCCTCGGGGAGGCGGTCGTCGTGCTCGACCCGGACGCCGTCGACGGGGTCGAGTACCTGCGCAAGGCCGACATGCAGCTCGCGTCGAAGATGCGCTTTGTCTCCGCCCAGCTCGTCGCGCTCTACGAGGGCGACCTGTGGCTGCGCTCCGCGACGCACGCCAACGCCGCGGCCGGGCGGCTGCGGGCCGGGATCGACCGCCTCGGGCTCGAGGCGGCGTACCCCACCGAGTCGAACGCGGTGTTCGTGCGCCTGCCGGCGGACGTCGCGGCGCACCTGCGGCGGCGGTGGCGCTTCTACGACTGGGACCCGACCGACGGGACCGTGCGGCTCATGTGTGCCTTCGACACCACCGAGCAGGACGTCGACGAGCTCCTCGACGCGCTCGCGGCCGCACTCACCCAGGGCTGACGCCGAGCAGCTCGCCGCCGTTCGGGCGGCGGGGCCGCTCCGCCTCCCGGAGGGGGCGCCCCCCATGCCCCCCTCCGGACGTCGGGGGTGCTCTCAGGGTGCTCTCAGGGGTACGCCGGATGGTCGCGCGCGTCGCTGACCAGCAACGATGGTGACGCACCATCCCCCTGACGAACGGACGACACCCCCATGCGCCCCGCACCGACCGACGCCGCCACCAGCACGCCGGCGTCCGCCGCACCACCCGCACCCATCGCGTCCGCCCGCGGCCTGGTGAAGACCTACGGAACCGGGGAGACGGCCGTGCACGCGCTCGCGGGCGTCGACGTCGACTTCGGCCGGGGGCGCCTCACCGCCATCATGGGGCCGTCGGGCTCGGGCAAGTCGACCCTCATGCACTGCATGGCCGGGCTCGACCGCCCGACCGCCGGGTCGGTCCTCGTCGACGGCGAGGACGTCGGGAGCATGAACGAGCGCCGGCTGACGAAGCTGCGCCGTACCCGGCTCGGGTTCGTCTTCCAGGCGTTCAACCTCGTGCCGACGCTCACCGCGCTCGAGAACATCACGCTGCCCCTCGACATCGCCCGGCGCCCGGTCGACACCGCGCACCTCGAGGCCGTCGTCGAGGCCGTCGGCCTGTCCTCGCGCCTGTCCCACAAGCCGCACGAGCTCTCCGGCGGGCAGCAGCAGCGCGTGGCGTGCGCCCGTGCCCTCGTCTCACGCCCGGCGGTCGTGTTCGCCGACGAGCCGACCGGCAACCTCGACTCCACCGCCGCCGCGGAGGTGCTCGGCTTCCTGCGCCGCTCCGTCGACGAGCTCGGGCAGTCCGTCGTCATGGTGACGCACGACCCCACCGCGGCGTCCTACGCGCACCGCGTCCTCTTCCTCGCCGACGGCCGCCTCGTCGGCGAGCTCCACGAGCCCACCCCCGAGCAGGTCCTCGAGATGCTCGGCTCGGTCACCGCGCCCGCCCGCCGCGCCCAGCCCGCGGCGGCCCTCTGATGGGCCGCGTCGCGCTGCGCGCGATCCGCGCGCACCTCGTCCGCTTCGTCATGTCGCTGCTCGCGGTCGCGCTCGGCGTCTCCTTCGTCGCCGGCACGTTCTCGCTCAACGGGATGCTCTCGGGCACGTTCAGCGGCATGGTCGAGGCCGGGATGCGGGCCGACGCCTACGTGCGCGGCGGTGAGGACGCCGTGCGCGCCTCCGCGGTCGGCACCGCCCTCGGGGAGACCCGGAACCTCATCCCCCTCGACCTCGTCGACGCCGTCGCCGACGTCGACGGCGTGCGTGCCGCGCTCCCGGAGATCACCGGGCCGCTCGTGCTCGTCGGGGCAGACGGCACGGCCGTGCAGTCCACCCAGGCCCCGAGCTTCGCGCTGGCCTACCACCCGCAGGACCCCGCGACCGAGCTCGTCGCCGGCCGCGCCCCGGCGGGGATCGACGAGGTGGCACTCGAGACGGCCACCCTCGCCTCGTCCGGGCTCGCGGTCGGCGACACGACGACCGTCGTCGTCGCCGGGGAGCTGCGTGACGTCGACATCGTCGGCGAGGTCGACCCCGGCAGCCCGATGGCCGGCGCCACGATGGTCTACGTCGACGCCGCCACCGCCGCCGCCGACTTCGCCCCGGACGGCACGGTGACGACGATCGCCGTGCTCGCCGAGGACGGCACGGACCCGCGCACCCTCGTCGAGGACGTCACCGCCGCGCTCGGCGGCACGTCGGTCCCGGTCGAGGTGCTCTCCGGCGACGACATGCGGGCCGAGGCCCGCGCCGACGTCGAGGACCAGCTCGGTTTCATCTCGACGTTCCTGCTCGTGTTCGCCGGCATCTCGCTGTTCGTCGGCGCCTTCATCATCGCCAACACGTTCACGATGTCCGTGCGCCAGCGGATGCGGGAGTTCGCGCTGCTGCGCGCCGTCGGCGCCTCCCCGGCGCAGGTCCTCACCTCGATCCTCCTGCAGGCCACCGTCGTCGGCGTCGTCGGGTCGCTCGTCGGCGTGGCCGGCGGGGTCGGCCTCGTGTCCGCCCTGCGCGTCGTCTTCGAGGGCATGGGCATGGACCTCGCGGGCGACGTCCCGCTCGACGGCTCGACCGTCCTCGTCTCCGTCCTCGTCGGCACGCTCGTCAGCGTCGGTGCGGCGCTGCTGCCCGCACGCCGTGCCGCTCTCGTACCGCCCGTCGAGGCGATGCGCGACGACGTCACGCCCGCCGAGCGGTCCCTGCGGGTGCGCGCCGTCGTCGGCGGCGTGCTCGCCGTTGCCGGGGTCGCGGCCGTCACGGTGGCCGCCCTCGGCCCGGACGGGTCCTCCGGCGAGCCGCTGCTCGGTGCCGGTGCCGTCGGTGTCGTCATCGGCATGCTCCTGCTCGCCCCGGTCGTCGCCCGCACGGTGCTCGGCGTGCTCGCCGCGCCGTTCGTCGTCCTGCTGCGCCCTGTCGGCCGCCTCGCGCGCGGCAACGTCGTGCGCAACCCGCGCCGCACCGCGAGCACCGCAGGTGCGCTCATGATCGGCATGACGCTCGTCGGTGCGGCGACCGTCGTCGCCGCCACGACGCAGGCGTCCCTCGGCTCGATCGTCGAGCAGGAGGCCGTCGCCGACCTCATCGTCGTCGGCGCCAACAACGGTCCGGTCCCGGAGAAGGCGGTCGGCGAGATCGACGCGCTGGCGCAGACGGGCGCGACGGACGCGCTCTACGTCGGGTACTTCATGACGGCCGAGGCCGGCACCACCCCGGGGACCGACGACGTCGTCTCCGCGGCCGGCATGGACCCCGCCGGGTTCGGACGCAGCCTCGACGTCGAGGTCGTCGAGGGCGACCTGCAGGCTGCGCTGCGTGCCGGCCAGGCCGCGGTGCAGGAGCGGGTTGCGGACGCCAACGGCTGGGCGGTCGGCGACGTGCTGACGTTCGCCGGCGGCACCGGCCAGCGAGAGCTCACCGTCGGGGCGGTCTTCGCCTCGAACGCGCTGGGCGTCGACACCGCGATCTCGTCCGACCTCTACGACGAGATGGTCCTGCCGACCGAGCGGTACGTGACGAACGTGTTCGTCACGCTCGCCGACGGCACGGCGCTCGAGGACGGCCGCACGGCGGTCACGGCGACCCTCGAGCCGTACGTCGTCGTCTCGCTGCTCGACAAGGACCAGTTCGTCGCCGGCATCGCCGCGCAGGTCGACCAGATGCTCGTCATCCTCTACGCCCTGCTCGGGCTGTCGATCGTCATCGCGGTGCTCGGGATCGTCAACACCCTCGCGCTGTCCGTCATCGAGCGGACCCGGGAGATCGGTCTGCTGCGGGCGGTCGGCCTCGGTCGGCTCCAGCTCTCCGGGACGGTCGCCGTCGAGTCCGTGCTCACCGCGGTGTTCGGCACCGTCCTCGGGCTCACGGTGGGCGCGGGCCTGGCCGTCGCGCTGCAGCGGGTGTTCACCGACGAGGGGCTCGAGATCCTCGCGGTGCCGTGGGAGAGCCTCGGCACGATGCTCGTGCTCGCCCTCGTCGTCGGCGTCCTCGCCGCCGCCGGGCCTGCGGTCCGTGCCGCGCGCCTGCCGGTGCTCGACGCGGTGAGCTACGAGTAGCGGCCCGGCACGCACCGCGGCGTGAGGTGCTGCGGTGCGTGCACGACGAGGGCCCTCCCGGTCGGACCGGGAGGGCCCTCGCGTCAGGGGGTCCGGCGTGCCGGACCCCCTGACGTCAGCGCACGGTGCAGGTAGCGCCGTTGAGCGTGAACGCCGTCGGGGCGGTGTTCGTGCCCGAGTGCGAGCCGTTGAAGCCGATGTCGACCGTCCCGCCGGCCGCGAGGCTGCCGTTCCAGGCCGCGTTCGTCGCCGTCACGGTGGACCCGGACTGGGCCCACGTGGCGCTCCAGCCCTGCTGGACCTGCTGACCGTTGGCGAACGAGAACTTCAGCGACCACCCGTTGAGGGCGGTGCTCCCGCTGTTCGTCACGCGGACCGAGGCCGTGAAGCCGTTGTTCCAGCTGTTGGCCGTGTAGGACACCGTGCAGGCGCCCGTCGGGTTCGGCGTCGGGGAGACCGTCGGGGTGGGCGAGACCGTCGGGGTCGGCGACACCGTGGGCGTCGGGGACACCGTCGGGGTCGGGGAGACCGTCGGGGTGGGCGAGACCGTCGGGGTCGGCGACACCGTGGGCGTCGGCGACGGCGTCGGGTCGGGGTTCGTCCCGCTCGTCGGGATCGCCGGGTAGGCGTTCGCGACGAGGGTGCGGAACTGTGCCTCGAACCACTGGCCGGCCAGCGGCGCGTCCGGGGTGGCACCCGTGAGGTTGTTCGCGAGCTTCGACGCGACGTAGGTCGGGTCGCACATGCGGTCGAAGCTCTTGCCCTGGTCGTTCGCGATCTCCTTCGAGGCGCCGTCCGACTCGCCCGGGGGCTTGATCCACACGTACGCGTCGAGGTGGCTGTCGGCCGGTGCACCGGAGGGCGTCGCACGCGGGAGCTCGCCGATGCCGGCGCCGAGCGGGTTGCACCACGCGCCGCGGTGGGTACGGCGGTCGATGCGCGACTCGTTGACGTAGGTCTCGAGGTCGTTGCTCGTCGAGGCCGCCGTCGGGCGGTCCGGGCCGCCCCAGCCGTTGCGCGAGGTGTCGATGAGCATGCCCGTCGTGGACGGGAAGCCCTCGGCGACGAGGAGGCGGTGCAGGTGCGCCGTCCACTGGTGCTCACCGAAGTCGGAGTTCCACTCGTAGAACTTCGAGGACCGGACCTGGCCGCTGCCGACCTGCTTGTTCGGGTCGGTGAGGAACGGCTCCGCGAGCGGCGTGGAGTTCGCCGTGTTGGTGACGAAGCCGTCGATCGACGCGAAGCCGAGGCGGGTCGTCTTGGCGACCTCGGCGAAGAGCTTCGCCGTCGGGCCGGCGTTGGAGTCCCAGCCGAGCCAGCCGGAGTGTGCCGCGTCGATGTACGTGTAGACGTTCGGCAGGGTCTTGAGCTCGTCGAGCGCGTACTTGACCCCGGCGCGGTAGTACGGCGCGGCCTGCTGGCACTTCTGCTCGGAGCTGTTCGTCACGAGGTTCGGCAGCGAGTCGGGCTCGATGGTCGCCGCGATGCGGATGTCGGCGTACTTCGGGTCCGAGAGCAGGTCGACGATGGGGTCGATGTACTCGCTCTCGTACCGCTGGAGCCCGGCGTCCGTCGCCGGCAGCTCGCCGTTCGACGCGAGCGCGAAGCAGTCGCGGCCCGGCAGGTTGTAGATGACGAGGTTGAACAGCAGCGGCTGGTTGGCCGGCTTCTGCTTGACGGCCTCGTCGAGGTGGAACTTCAGGCCCTTGCCGTCCGCGTTGCCGGTGATGGCGCTGATGCGGTCCATCCAGACCGCCGTGGGCTGCTTGGCGACGGTGCGCATCTTCGCGGCGAGGGTCGTGTCGCTCACCCGCGTGGCAGCGCTCTCAACGGTCTCGGCCCAGGTGGGGTTGACGTACTGCTTGGCTCCCGCGTACGGGTTGTCGACGTGGGCCTCGGCCGCGTTCGCGGTCGAGCCCAGGAGCGTCAGCGGCACGGCGACGAGCGCCGATGCCGTCGCTGCGGCTGCGGCGACGCCCCAGCGCCGTCGTGCCGTTCCATTGCCCTGATGGGACACAGGTGTCCTCCGGTGGTCGTCGGTCACGTCCGGCCCTCGGCGGCTACGGGCGCGAGCCGCCAGGACGTCCTCGGCGACTGACGCGGAATCCATCACGTGCGCCTGGTCGGCGTGAGGATCGCGAATCCTTTAGGTGAGGGCCCGTTACCGAATCGTTACCGGCGTATCTGCGGCTCGGTACCCCGTCCTCGCTGGTCAGCGTCGCGTGAACGTTCACCCCGGCGGCTCCGGGGGGAGCCGCCGGGGGAGTGGTCAGCGTGACCGGGGACCGGTGCTGCCGCGGACCGCGAGCCCGCCGACCTCGATCCGCCGCAACGGGGCAGGGCGCGAGTCGAGCACCCCGAGCACCGCCTCACCGACCGCGGTCCCGAGCTCGACCTGGACCGACGGCAGGGACGTGATCGACGGCGTCGCGAGCCGGCACAGGGGGGAGTCCGAGAGGGCGACGACCGACACGTCCCACGGCACGGCGAGGCCGGTGCGCCGTGCGACGTCGAGCGCGGCGACGGCCATGTGGTCGGTGTCGAACACGAGCGCCGACGGCGGGCGGTCGCCGGTGAGCAGCCGTCGGGCCGCCGCCGCGGCCTCCTCGGGGGACCCGCCCGTCGGCTCGTGGACCAGCGACCCGCCGCCCGCGTCGAGCGCGCGCTCGAGCCCTGCCGTCC
>JAEXEM010000076.1 GCA_023401045.1 Actinomycetes bacterium | reverse complement strand
GCGCGTGCACGCCCGCGTCGGTGCGGCCCGCCACGGTGACCCGCGGTGCGGCCTCGCCGCGGGGTGCCGACCGCAGCACCGTCGCCAGGCCGTCCTCCAGCACGCCCTGGACGGTGCGCAGCCCGGGCTGCCGCGCCCACCCGGCGAACCCGCCGCCGTCGTACGCGAGGTCGAGGCGTAGTCGCAGGGTGGGGGTCTCGCCGGTCACGGACTCACGCTATCCGCCGGTAACGTGGCGGCGTGCCACCAGAGCCCTTCACGCTCGCCGTCGACTGCGGCGGCAGCGGCATCAAGGCGTCCGTCCTCGACGCCTCCGGGACGCTGCACGCCCCGCCGGTCCGCGTGCCCACCCCGTACCCCCTGCCCCCGGCACGGCTCGCGGACACCATCGCCGACATCGCCGCCGGGCTGCCCCCGGCCCAGCGCGCCACCGTCGGCGTGCCGGGCATGGTGCGACGTGGCGTCGTCGTCGCCACCCCGCACTACGTCACGCGCAGCGGGCCGCGCACGACCGTGCTGCCCGAGCTCGTCGCCCAGTGGTCGGGGTGCGACGTGCAGGCTCTGCTGAGCGAGCGGCTCGGGGTCCCGACGCTCGTCCTCAACGACGCCGAGGTCCACGGGGCCGGCGTCGTGTCCGGGACGGGGCTCGAGCTCGTCCTCACCCTCGGCACCGGGCTGGGCTCCGCGCTCTTCGACGGCGGACGGATCGCACCGCACCTCGAGCTCTCCCACGCGCCGGTGCGCTGGGGCACGACGTACGACTCCTACATCGGCGAGCCCGAGCGCGCCCGCCTCGGGGACGCACTGTGGTCCCGGCGGGTGCGACGCGTCGTCGAGGGCTTCCGGCCGGTGTTCCTCTGGGACCGGCTCTACCTCGGCGGCGGCAACTCCCGGCGGATCAGCGCGACGACCCTCGCGCGGCTCGGTGACGACGTCGTCGTCGTGCCCAACCAGGCGGGCATCGTCGGCGGCGTCCGGGCGTGGGACCTCGCCGAGCGGCACGGCTGACGCCGCCGGCCCCGTCACCGTCCGTCGCGGGCGCGCGGTGCCGCGTCGAGCTCCGCGAGCGCCTCGAGCAGCACCCGGGTGAACCGCACCGGACGCACGAGGCTGACGAGGTGCGTCGCGCCCGGGACGACGACGAGCCGCCCGTCGCGGCACGCGGCGAGGAACCGCCGCTCGTCCCCGCGGAAGTGGTCGTACCGGCCGTTGACGAGCCAGACGGGCACCTCGACGCGGGCGAGGTCGACGAGCGGGGTCGCGTCCCGCATCGCTCGCATGGTGTCCCCGACGACCCCGAGCGCGAACCCGCCGGCCCCGACGTCCGTGGCCCCCGCGGGCGGCAGCGTGCGGTCGACGAGCGCCTGGTTGAGCGCCGCCCCACGGTCCGGCAGACGTGCGAACAGCTGGTCCGCGGCCAGCCCCCACGCGCGCACGACGGCGGGCCGCGGCACCGAGCTGCACGCCGCCGCGACGAGACCGGCGACCTGGTCGGGACGGCGGGCGGCGTGCGCCACGGCGGTGTACCCGCCGAGGGACAGGCCGACGACGAGGGCCCGGCCGCCGACCGCCTCGACCCCGTCGGCGATCGCGCCGACCGCACCGTCGAGCGTGAACCGCTCGTCGAGGCGCCGGCCGTGACCGGGCAGGTCGACCGCGAGGGCCTCGTACCCGGCACCGGTGAGGGCGTCCACCTGGGCCCGCCACATCGTCCGGGACGCCCGCATGCCGTGCACGAGGACGACCGGGGTGCGTCCACGGCTCATGGTCCGACGGTAGCCAGCGCTGCATCGCCCCGGCGACCGATGATCCCCGGCACCGGCCCCGGTGACGCCCCGGCGCCCGGCCACGACGGGCCGCGCCGGACGGTCCTGCAGACGCACGAGGGCCCGGGCACCTCGCGGTGCCCGGGCCCTCGTCACCGTGGTGTCAGGCCTTGTCGGCCGACTCCTCGGCAGCGGTCTCGTCCGACGCCGGGGCGTCCTCGACGGGAGCCTCGGTCGCCTCGGCGGCGGGCGCCTCGTCGGCCGGCTTCTCGGCCTTCGCCTTCGCGGCCTTCTCGGCGGCCTTCGTGGCCTCCTTGACGACGGCCTGCTTCGGCGAGAGCGGCTCGAGCACGAGCTCGATGACCGCCATGGGGGCGTTGTCGCCCTTGCGCGGGCCGATCTTCGTCACGCGGGTGTAGCCACCCTGGCGCTCGGCGACCGCCGGGGCGATCTCGGTGAACAGGGCGTGCACGACGCCCTTGTCCTTGACGACGGTCAGCACCCGGCGGCGCGAGTGCAGGTCACCGCGCTTGGCGAGCGTGATGAGGCGCTCGGCCAGCGGACGCAGGCGCTTGGCCTTCGTCTCGGTCGTCGTGATCCGCTTGTGCTCGAACAGCGCCGTCGCGAGGTTCGCGAGGATGAGCCGCTCGTGCGCCGGGCTGCCACCGAGACGGGGACCCTTGGTGGGCGTGGGCATGGTCTCTACTCCTTGAGTTCCAGATGAGGGCGACGTCCCGGGCGCCGGTCAGGCACCCGGGAAACCTCGCGTCAGTACTGCTCGTCCTCGACGAAGTCCGTCTCGTCGTCCCCGTAGTAGCCACCGGCGGCCGAGGGGTCGAAGTCCAGCGGGCTGTCCTTGAGCGTGAGCCCCAGCTCGGCGAGCTTCTCCTTGACCTCGGTGATCGACTTCGCACCGAAGTTGCGGATGTCCAGCAGGTCCGCCTCGGAACGTGCGACGAGCTCGCCCACCGTGTGGATGCCCTCGCGCTTGAGGCAGTTGTACGACCGGATCGTCAGCTGCAGGTCCTCGATCGGCAGCGCCAGGTCCGCGGCCAGCGCCGCGTCCGTCGGCGACGGGCCGATCTCGATGCCCTCGGCCTCGACGTTGAGCTCGCGCGCCAGGCCGAAGAGCTCGACGAGCGTCTTGCCCGCGGACGCCAGGGCGTCGCGCGGCGTGATCGCCGGCTTGGTCTCGACGTCGACGATGAGCTTGTCGAAGTCGGTGCGCTGCTCGACACGGGTCGCCTCGACCTTGTAGGTCACCTTGAGGACCGGCGAGTAGATCGAGTCGACCGGGATGCGGCCGATCTCGGCGTCGAACGACTTGTTCTGGTTCGCCGAGACGTAGCCGCGGCCGCGCTCGACCGTCAGCTCGATCTCGAGCTTGCCCTTGTCGTTGAGCGTCGCGAGGTGCAGCTCGGGGTTGTGGACCTCGACACCCGCCGGCGGGACGATGTCCGCGCCGGTGACCTCACCCGCGCCCTGCTTGCGCAGGTACATGACGACCGGCTCGTCGTTCTCCGAGGAGACGACGAGGTTCTTGATGTTGAGGATGATCTCGGTGACGTCCTCCTTGACGCCCGGGACCGTCGAGAACTCGTGCAGCACGCCGTCGATCCGGATGGAGGTGACGGCGGCGCCCGGGATGGACGACAGCAGGGTGCGGCGCAGGGAGTTGCCGAGGGTGTAGCCGAAGCCGGGCTCGAGGGGCTCGATCGAGAACCGCGAGCGGTGCTCCGAGATGACCTCTTCGGTCAGGGTGGGTCGCTGTGCGATGAGCACGGTGTGGATCCTCTCCGCGAGCGTCCGCCATATGACGCTTTCGCAGGTACTGCGTGCCTGGACGTGCCTCGGTCCGCACGTCCGGGCGAGGGTGCGGGGCGTCCGTCGCGCCGGCGCCGGTCACCCTCGCGGGCTCACCGGCGCCGAGCACGGCGGACGCATGAGGGCCGGGAGCGGTGCGTGGCACCGTCCCCGGCCGTCGTGCTGTCAGACGCGGCGACGCTTCGGCGGACGGCAGCCGTTGTGCGCCTGCGGCGTCACGTCCTGGATCGAGCCGACCTCGAGGCCGGCGGCCGTCAGCGAGCGGATCGCCGTCTCGCGGCCGGAGCCAGGGCCCTTGACGAAGACGTCGACCTTGCGCATGCCGTGCTCCTGCGCACGACGCGCGGCGGCCTCGGCGGCGAGCTGCGCGGCGAACGGGGTCGACTTGCGCGAGCCCTTGAAGCCCACCTGGCCGGACGACGCCCACGCGATGACCGCGCCGGACGGGTCCGTGATGGACACGATGGTGTTGTTGAACGTGCTCTTGATGTGCGCCTGGCCGTGGGAGACGTTCTTCTTCTCCTTGCGACGCGGCTTGCGCACGGCGGTGCGGGACTTGGGAGGCATCTCTTCTTCTCTCGGGGTCTACGGGGCGGAGGGCCGACGGGCGGGCGGTCGACGACGGGCGTGACCGGCCCGCTGCGTCACTTGCGCCCGGCCTTCTTCTTGCCGGCGACGGTGCGCTTCGGGCCCTTGCGGGTACGCGCGTTGGTCTTCGTGCGCTGACCGCGCACGGGCAGGCCGCGGCGGTGGCGCAGACCCTCGTAGCTGCCGATCTCGACCTTGCGGCGGATGTCGGCGGCGATCTCGCGGCGGAGGTCACCCTCGAGCTTGAAGTTGCCGTCGAGGAAGTCGCGGAGCGCGACCAGCTGGTCGTCGCTGAGGTCCTTGACCCGGACGTCCGGGCTGATGCCCGTGGCGGCGAGGGCCTGGTGCGCACGCGTGCGACCGACCCCGAAGATGTAGGTGAGGGCGACCTCGACGCGCTTGTCACGCGGGAGGTCGACACCGATGAGACGTGCCATGTGCCTGGTGGCTCCTGTACGGCGTTCGGAGGTCTGCCGCACCGTCCTCCCGCCCTGCGGCGGGCCCCAGCCTCCGAGCTGGGGGTTCACCGTGCCGTCGACCCGGGGGTCGGCGCTCACGGAGCGGCGGTGCGCTTGCTGGTCCCGTGGGACCGGGGTGTCCTGGTGCTGCTCAGCCCTGGCGCTGCTTGTGGCGCAGGTTCTCGCAGATGACCTGGACGCGACCGTGCCGGCGGATCACCTTGCACTTGTCGCAGATCTTCTTGACGCTCGGCTTGACCTTCATCGCGTTCGTTCCTCCGCCGCCGTGCCTGCAGGTCCGGCAGGACCCGAGGAGACGGCGTGTCGATGGGTGGTTACTTGTAGCGGTAGACGATGCGCCCGCGGGACAGGTCGTACGGGCTGAGCTCGACGACCACCCGGTCCTCGGGGAGGATCCGGATGTAGTGCTGGCGCATCTTGCCCGAGATGTGGGCGAGCACCTTGTGGCCGTTCGCGAGCTCCACGCGGAACATCGCGTTGGGCAGCGCTTCGACAACGCTGCCCTCGATCTCGATGACGCCGTCCTTCTTGGCCATGTCCTCCGCTAACTGTCGTGCTCGACTTGCCCTGCCGGTGGTCGCAGCACTCCACGCCGACGGGCCCGGACGTGCCGGTTCCCGTGCGATCGACGTGGGGTGACTGGTCGCCGAGATGACGGCGCACACAACCAACGAGCCATCATACGGCATGCGGACCGGTTCGGGAACGTGGCCTCGACCACCGTCGGTTCCCGCCGGCCGCGTGGCGCACCGCCGGGCCGGAGCGGCCGGGCTAGAGCGCGACGACCTCGACGCCGAGCGCGGCGAGGCGCGCGGCGCCGCCGTCGCGCGCCGTGAGGACGACGATCCCGCCCTCGAGCACGGCGACGGAGTGCTCCCAGTGCGCGGCGCGCGAGCCGTCGTCGGTGACGACGGTCCAGTCGTCGGCGAGCGTGTGGTTCGCCTGCTCGCCGCGCACGAGCATCGGCTCCACCGCGACGCACAGGCCCGGTCGGACCTTCGCGCCGCGGTCCCGGGTGCGGTAGTTCGGCACGTCCGGCGGCTGGTGCATGGCCGTGCCGATGCCGTGCCCGACGTAGTCCTCGACGATGCCGAGCGGCTGCTCACCGGTCCGGGCCGCGGCGGCGGCGACGACCTCCTCGACGGCCTCCCCCACCGCACCCAGGCGGTCGCCGCGCGCGAGCGCGGCGAGGCGCGCGGCGCCGCCGTCGCGCGCCGTGAGGACGACGATCCCGCCCTCGAGCAC
>JAEXEM010000075.1 GCA_023401045.1 Actinomycetes bacterium | reverse complement strand
GGTCAGCCCCGGCGCGCGCCCGCGTCGCGCTCCACCAGCCCGCACTCGTACGCGACGATGACCGCCTGCACGCGGTCACGCGCCCCGAGCTTGGCGAAGATGCTGCCGACGTGCGTCTTCACCGTCGTCGCGGAGACGACGAGCTCGTCGGCGATCTCGGTGTTCGTCAGCCCGGCGGCGACGAGGCGCAGCACGTCGAGCTCGCGCGGGGTGAGCGACGCGAGCCGCGGGTCGAGCCCGGCATCGCGCGAGGCGTCGGCGCCGGCGCGCGGCAGGTGCGGGACGAACAGGTCGAGCATGCGGCGCAGCACGCGCGGTGCGACGACTGCGGTGCCCTCGGCGACGGTGCGGATCGCGTCGACGAGCTCGTCCGGGCGTGCGGACTTCAGCAGGAAGCCCGCCGCGCCCGCGCGCAGCGCCTCGAACGCGAGGTCGTCGACGTCGAACGTCGTCAGCACGAGGACGCGTGAGGCGGGGTGGTCGGCGACGATCCGACGGGTCGCCTCGATGCCGTCCATGCCGGGCATGCGGATGTCCATGACGACGACGTCCGGGCGCAGCGCGGCGACCTGGTCGACCGCGACCTGCCCGTCGCCCGCCTCCCCGACGACCTCGAGGTCGGGCTCGGACTCGATGACGAGCCGGAACCCCACGCGCAGCAGGGACTGGTCGTCCACGAGGAGCACGGTCGTCACCCTCGGCCTCCGTCCTCGTCGTCCAGCGGGAGCACGGCGTGCACCCGCCACCCACCGTAGGGGCGGGGACCTGCCTCGACGTGCCCCCCGAGCACACCGGCGCGCTCTCTCATCCCCGGCACGCCCAGCCCGGTGCCGCTGCCGCGCCCGAGCCGCGTGCCGCCGGTGTCGACGACCTCGACCTCGACCGCCGTCGGCGTGCGGCTCAGCGCGACGTGGACCGACTCCGCGCCGGGAGCGTGGTGCAGCACGTTCGTCAGCGCCTCGCCGACGATCCGCACGAGCGCGAGCCGCACGGAGCGGTCGGGCGGGAGGTCCGCGTCGAGCCCCGACGCGGTCACCGGCACGCCCGCCGAGCGGAACCGGGCGACGAGGGTCACGAGGTCGACGTCGGCCGGGTCGGTCGTCCAGTCGGCCGGCGCACGGACGGGCGCGAGCGCCCCGAGCACGCGCTGCATGTCGGCGATCGCCTCGCGGCCGGTGCGGGACGCCTCCCGCAGCGCCTCCCGCGAGCGCTCGGGGGCCCGGTCGAACGCGGACGCGGCACCGTCCGTGAGGGCGACCATGACGGAGAGGCTGTGGGCGACGACGTCGTGCATCTCACGGGCGATGCGCGCCCGCTCGGCCGCGCCGGCGAGCGCGGCGCTCTGGTCCCGGTCCCGCACCATCGCGCGGTCACGCTCGACGAGCGCGAGCCGGTGCTGGCGCCGGGCACGCGCTGCGGTGCCGCTCGCGACGCCGACGCTGAGGAGCACGACGAGCAGCGCGATCGAGACGGCCCGACGGTTCCCGGAGAGCTCCGGCTGCCCGGCGGCGTCGGCGACCCCCGGCCCGACGCTCGACCACAGGAGCAGCTCGGCCGGGCCCGTGTGCTCCCACCGCCACACGGCGGCCGCGAGCACCGCGAGCACGACGGCCGCGACGAGCCACGTCGTCCACTGCCCACGGTCGGCGGCGACGGTGTGCAGCGCGACGGCGAGGCACAGCCCGAGCACGCCGAGCACCCCGGAGCCGCTGAGCGACAGCAGCGCCAGCGCGGTGAGCAGCCCGGTGACGGTGACCGCCCACGCGCGCCGCCCGAGGAGCAGGCCGGCTCCGAGGAGCGCGCCGAGCACCCACCCGGTCGTCGCGACGGCCTGGACGTCCGCCCCCACGGCGTCGAGGCCGAGGGTCTGCGCCCCGGAGAGGGACTGGAACGCGGCACCCGCCCCGACGAGCCCGACGAGCAGCACGGCCGAGGCGACCACGACGTCCGCTACCCAGGGGCGCGCGGCGACGAGCCGACCCAGCGGCCCGTCGGCGCGCAGCTGCGCCTCGGTGAGGACGCTGTCCTCCGGGAGCGCCGCGGTCACGCGACGGGTCGTCACGGCCCCACCCTCCCCACGGCTGCCCGCGGCATCACCTCGATGCGGCGACGCTCAGCGCACGTCATGGTGCCGCAACCGGTGCGTCGCCGCACCCAGCACCACGACGACCCACCCGAGGAGGACCGCCCCGCCGCCCCACGCCCCGATGCGGGGGGCGCGGCTCGCGGCCTCGAGCAGCACGACGCCGGCGTCGTCGTGCAGCAGCCGGACCGCGGACGACGGCAGCAGCATGCGCGCGACGTCGGAGACCTCACCGCTGAACGCCGTGAGCACCTGGTCGAGGGCGACGAGCAGCACGAGCGCGGTGACGAGGGCACCCGCCGGGCGGCGCAGCAGCGCGCCGAGCCCGAGGCCGAGCAGCGCGACCCCGGTGTGGTGGAGGACGAACCCGAGGAGCGCCCGGCCCGCCCCGTCGACACCGAGGTCGACCGCAGGCGCGTCCGCGCTGCGGGCACCGGCGGTCGCGAGGTACGCCACCGCCAGCGCGACCGTGGCGGTCAGCACCGCGGCGGCCGCGGTGACGACGACCTGCGCGGCGAGCACGGGCAGCCGCCGCGGCACCGCCGTGAACGTCAGCCGGGCGGTGCCGGTCGTGTGCTCGTCGGTGCCGCCGAGGCCGCCCCGCCCGAGCCCCCCGCCCGGCGC
>JAEXEM010000451.1 GCA_023401045.1 Actinomycetes bacterium | reverse complement strand
GCTTGGCGCCGGCGGCGCGGGCGTGCTCGGCGAGCGTCTGGTCGAAGGAGACGCGCGCGCGGGCGAGGCCGTACGAGGGGTAGCTCGACAGCTCGGGCCACGGCAGCTCGAGGCGGTGCCCGCCGCCGACGACGCGCAGGCCGCGGTTGCGGATCCACCCGTCCTCCTCGCGCAGGGGCAGGCCCATGCGCACGAGCTCGGAGACCGCGCGGGGCGTGAGGCCGTCGCCGCAGATCTTGTCGCGGGGGAACGTCGCCTTCTCGAGGAGGAGGACGTCCAGCCCGGCGGCAGCACAGTGGAACGCGGCGCCGGACCCGGTCGGACCGGCGCCCACGACGATGACGTCCGCGTCATCAGCCGTCGAGCGCACCACTGGAACCCCACTTGTGACGATGTTCACGTACAGGCTTTCCGGCGAGTGTAACCAGCCCCTCAGGGACTGTCTGCGAAGGCCTGCCTAACCTTCCCCGACCCCCGGGACATAGGTCCCGCGCAGCGCTGCGAACAGGGCGTACGCCCCGCTCCTCACCTGCACCGACGCACGTCGTGACGCGCCCGGCGTGCCGCGCGGGACCCTCCCGGCCGCGTGGGCGCACGGCCCGGCGCACCGTGCGCACCCGCGCCGCCCAGGGGTGGTCCGAGCGGGTGCGACCATCGTCACACCGCAGCGGCCGCCGTGACGGGCCGGCTCGCCCGGTGGAGGGCGACGATGCCGCCCGTGAGGTTGCGGAACGCGACCTGCTCCCAGCCCGCGTGACGGACCTGCAGGCCGAGCGTGCGCTGGTCCGGCCACTCCCGGATGGACTCCGCGAGGTAGACGTACGCCTCCGGCTCCTTGGAGACCGCGCGCGCGACGGGCGGCAGGGCCCGCATGAGGTAGTTGCGATAGACGGTGCGGAACGGCGCGAACGTCGGGCGGGAGAACTCGCACACGACGAGCCGGCCGCCCGGGCGCGTCACCCGCAGCAGCTCGCGCAGGGCCGCGTCGACGTCCGCGACGTTGCGCAGGCCGAACGACATCGTCACCGCGTCGAACGACTCGTCGGCGAACGGCAGGTGGAGCGCGTCGCCCGCGACGAACGGCAGGTCGGGCCGACGACGGCGGCCGACGCGCAGCATGCCGGTCGAGATGTCGCAGGGCACGACGTGCACGCCGGCGTCGGCGAGCGGCTCGCTCGACGTCCCGGTGCCCGCGGCGAGGTCGAGGACGGTCTCCCCCGGCTGCGCGCCGAGCGCGGCGAGCGTCGCGCGGCGCCAGGCACGGTCCTGGCCGAGCGAGATGACGTCGTTCGTCACGTCGTACCGGTGCGCGACGGCGTCGAACATCGCGGCGACGTCGCGGGGGTCCTTCTCGAGCGAGGCGCGGGACATGAGCCCATGGTCGCAGGTCCGCCCGCAGGTGCCCGCCCGACGCCACGGGTGCGACGCAGGTCACACCGGCGCCCGCACGCGCGCCCGGCGGCCCGCGACGACCTACGCTGGCGGGCGATGAGCACCCCCGACCGGGCGCCTGCCGGCGCCCTCCTGCCCCACCCGCTGGTCGTCCGGACCGTCGCGGTCGACGACCTCGCGACCCGGGACGGCGACGAGCCGCACCCGGCGGACCTGCTCGACCTGCTGCCGCCCGACGCACCGCTCGCGTGGGTGCGGCGCGGTGACGGGCTCGTCGCGTGGGGGGAGGTCGTGCGGGTCGAGGTGCACGGCGCCGACCGCTTCGCCGCCGCGGAGCGGGCCTGGCAGGAGGTGCTCGCGCGCGCCATCGTCCGCGACGAGGTCCGGCTGCCCGGCACCGGCCCCGTCGCGTTCGGGTCCTTCGCGTTCGACGACGACGCCCCGGCGGGCGGTGTCGTCGTCGTGCCGCGCGTCGTCGTCGGCCGCCGCGACGGTCGCACCTGGCTGACGACCCTGAGCACCGCCGCCGAGATCGGCCGCACTCCGCGCCTGCGCGACGTCGTGCCCCCGCACCTGCCGGCGCGCTCCCCCGGCGCCGTGACGTACGAGGACGGGGCCGTCACCGCCGAGGACTGGCAGGACGTCGTCGCCGCGGGCGTCGCCGCGATCCGTGCGGGCGAGGTCGACAAGGTCGTGCTCGCGCGCGACGAGCACGTGCGCACCGAGCGTCCGCTCGACGTGCGCTGGGTGCTGCAGCGCCTCGCCGAGCGCTACCGCTCCTGCTGGACGTTCAGCGTCGACGGCATGGTCGGCGCGACGCCCGAGCTGCTCGTGCGCTCCGAGCGCGGCCTCGTGACGTCGCGGGTGCTCGCGGGGACGATCCGACGCACCGGTGACGACGACGCCGACATGGCGCGCGCCGGGATCCTCGCGCACTCGTCCAAGGACCTCGAGGAGCACGAGTACGCCGTCGCGTCGGTGGCGCGCGCGCTCGAGCCGTTCTGCTCCTCGGCGAACGTGCCGGACGTGCCCTTCGTCCTGCCGCTGCCGAACGTCCTCCACCTCGCCTCCGACGTCACCGGCGTGCTCGCCGCGCCGCAGGGCGACGAGTCGCACCCGTCGTCGCTCACGCTCGCGGCCGCGCTGCACCCCACCGCGGCGGTGTGCGGCACCCCGACGCAGGCGGCCCGCGAGCTCATCGCTCGGGTCGAGGGCATGGACCGCGGGCGCTACAGCGGGCCGGTCGGCTGGTTCGGCGCGGACGGCGACGGCGAGTGGGGCATCGCGCTGCGCTGCGCCGAGGTCGACCGTGAGGACCCGCACCGGCTGCGGATCTTCGCCGGGTGCGGCGTCGTCGCCGCGTCGGACCCGGCCTCCGAGCTCGCCGAGTCCCGCGCCAAGCTCGTCCCGCTGCGGTACGCGCTCGGGTCGACGGACTGAGCCCTCCCCGCCGCGCAGGCGGGAGCGGGTCACCGCACCGGTGACCCGCGGGCACGACGAGGGGCGGGCACCGGGTGGGTGCCCGCCCCTCGTGCGTGGTGCGGTGCTGCGGTGCGCGGGTCAGCCGCGCTGCTGCTGGAGCCACTCCCAGAGCTGGTCGGGGCTGACGCCGCCCGGCATCGTCGAGTCGCCGCCCTGGCCCTGCTGGCCCTGCTGACCCTGGCCCTGCTGACCCTGGCCCTGCTGGCCCTGGCCCTGCTGGTCGGCGTTGTCAGGGCGGGTCGCGAGGGTGACGTCGAGCTCGACGGCCTTGCCGTCCCGGACGACCGTGAGGGTGACGTCGTCACCCGCGGCGAGCGAGCGGACGAACGCGGTGAGCGACTCCGCGCCGCCGACCGGGTCCTTGTCGACCGCCACGACGACGTCGCCGGTGCGCAGGCCCGCCTTCGCGGCGGGCGAGCCGTCGGTCACGGACTCGACGACCGCACCGCGGCGGGTGACACCGTCGGCCGAGGCCGTGCCGTCGGACAGCGTGACGCCGAGGAACGCGTGCTCGGCCTGCCCGTCGTCGACGAGCTGGGCGGCGACGTTCTTCACGACGTTGACCGGGATGGCGAACCCGAGGCCGATCGAGCCGGACTCCTGCGAGAGCGTCGCGATGGACGACGTGATGCCGATGACCCGGCCGCTCGCGTCGAACAGCGGACCGCCGGAGTTGCCGGGGTTGATGGCGGCGTCCACCTGGATCGCGTTCGTCACGGCCGCCTCGGAGCCCTGGGCCTGCGTCGAGACCGGGCGGTCGACGGCCGAGACGATGCCGGTCGTCACGGTGTTCGCCAGGCCGAGCGGGTTGCCGACCGCCATGACGGGCTCCCCCACGGTGACGTCGTCGGAGTCGCCGAGCGAGGCGGGCGTGAGGTCCTTGGGGGCGTCGGTGATCTCGAGGACGGCGAGATCGGTGCTCGCGTCGGCGCCGACGACCGTCGCGTCGAGGATGCGGCCGTCGGTGAGCGTGACGGTGACCGACCCGTCGGCGCCCGAGACCACATGGTCGTTGGTGACGACGTGGCCGGAGTCGTCGATGATGACGCCGGAGCCCTGCGAGCCGCCCTGCTGCGTCGTCACCTCGATGGCGACGACCGAGTCCTGGACCGCGGCGGCCACCTTCTGCCAGTCCGGGTCGGCGGACGTCGAGCCCGAGACGGGCACGCCGTCGCCGCTCGTGCGGCCGATCTCGGCGAGCGAGGCGGGGCGCGTCGACGACCCGTCGGAGCCACCGGCGAGGGCGGACGCACCGGCGACCGCACCCCCGCCGACGAGCAGGCCGGCGACCGCGGCACCTGCGACCCAGCCCCAGGC
>JAEXEM010000445.1 GCA_023401045.1 Actinomycetes bacterium | reverse complement strand
GTCGCGCCCCGTGCGCGGGTCGCGTTCTGGTCCCGGCGCCCGACGCGCCTCGTCGGCGGCGCGCTCCTGCCGCTGCTCCTGCTCGCGGTGTGGCAGTACGTGACGACGAGCGGCCTCGTCGCGCCCTACCAGCTCCCCAGCCCGGGGTCGGTGTGGGACGCGGCCGTCGACCTGCAGCAGCGCGGCGAGCTCGTCCGGCACGTCGCGATCTCGGTCCAGCGCGTCGCCATCGGCTTCGGCGTCGGTGCCGGTGTCGCGCTCGTCGTCGCCGCCCTCGTCGGGCTCTCGCGCGCCGGTGACGTGCTCCTCGCCCCGACGCTCGCCGCGATCCGCGCGGTGCCGTCGCTCGCGTGGGTGCCGCTGCTCATCCTCTGGATGAAGATCGGCGAGGACTCCAAGGTCACGCTCATCGCCATCGGGGCCTTCTTCCCCGTCTACACGACGGTCGCCGCGGCGCTGCGGCACGTCGACCCGCACCTCGTCGAGGCGGGCCGGGCGTTCGGCCTGCGCGGCGCCGGCCTGTTCCGCTCGGTGCAGCTGCCGGCCGTGCTGCCCTCGGTCATGTCCGGCCTGCGCCTCGGGCTCGCCCAGGCGTGGCTCTTCCTCGTCGCCGCCGAGCTCATCGCGTCGTCGATGGGCCTCGGCTTCCTCCTCACCGACTCCCAGAACAACGGCCGCGTCGACCGGATCCTCCTCGCGATCGTCCTGCTCGCGCTCATCGGCAAGCTCACCGACTCCGTCGTCGCCGTCGCCGAGAAGCAGCTGCTGAGGAGGTTCGCATGACCACGCTCACCGCGCTGCAGACCGAGACCCGCAGCTACCCGGCGCCCGCGCACCTCGCCGCGTCCTCGAACGTCCGCCCGGAGGACTGGGAGCGCGCCGAGGCCGACCCCGTCGCGTTCTGGGAGGAGGCCGCGCGGCGCCTGCAGTGGGACACGCCGTGGCACACCGCGCACGAGTGGGCCCCGCCGGCGCCCGTCCCCGGTGGCGCCGAGGACGAGCTCACCGTGCCCGAGGCGCGCTGGTTCCTCGGCGGCCGGCTCAACGTCGCCGTCAACTGCGTCGACCGGCACGTCGCGGCCGGGCGCGGGGACAAGGTCGCGCTGCACGTCGAGGGCGAGCGCGGCGACCGCCGCTCGATCACGTACGCCCAGCTCCAGCGCGAGGTCGCGCAGGCGGCGCACGCGCTCACCGAGCTCGGCGTCGGCCCCGGCGACCGCGTCGTCGTCTACCTGCCGGTCATCGCCGAGACCGTCGTCGTCACGCTCGCCATCGCCCGCATCGGGGCGGTGCACTCGCTCGTGTTCGGCGGGTTCTCCGCCGAGGCCGTGCGGTTCCGCGTCCAGGACACCGAGGCCAAGGTGCTCGTCACGAGCGACGGGCAGTTCCGCCGCGGGTCCGCCGTCGAGGTGAAGTCCGCCGCCGACGAGGCCGTCGCCGGACTCGACCACGTCGAGCACGTGCTCGTCGTGCGCCGCACCGGCCAGGACGTCGCGTGGACGCCGGGGCGCGACGTCTGGTGGCACGAGGTCGTCGAGCGCCAGCCCGACGTCCACGAGGCGCAGGCGTTCGACGCCGAGCACCCGCTGTTCGTCATCTACACCTCGGGCACGACGGGCAAGCCGAAGGGCCTCGTCCACACCTCCGGCGGGTACCTCACCCACGCCGCGTGGTCGCACTGGGCCGTGTTCGACGCCAAGGACGACGACGTGCACTGGTGCACCGCCGACCTCGCGTGGGTGACGGCGCACACGTACGAGATCTACGGGCCGCTCGCGAACGGGCTCACGCAGGTCATCTACGAGGGCACCCCGGACACCCCGCACCGCGAGCGCCACCTCGAGGTCATCGAGCGCTACGGCGTCACCACCTACTACACGGCACCGACGCTCATCCGGACCTTCATGACGTGGTTCGGTGACGAGCTGCCCGGCGGGCACGACCTGTCGAGCATCCGGCTGCTCGGGACGGTCGGCGAGGCGATCAACCCCGAGGCGTGGGTGTGGTTCCGCCGCACGTTCGGCCGGGACGAGGCACCCGTCGTCGACACGTGGTGGCAGTCCGAGACGGGCGCGGCGATGATCGCGCCCGTCCCCGGGGTGACGACGCTCAAGCCCGGCTCGGCCACCCGGCCGCTGCCGGGGATCGCCGCGAAGGTCGTCGGCGAGGACGGCGTCGAGGTCGCGCCCGGGCAGGGCGGGTTCCTCGTCGTCGAGCGCCCCTGGCCGGGCATGGCGCGCACCGTGTGGCGTGACCCGCAGCGGTACCTCGACGCGTACTGGCGACGGTTCGCGGGTCACGGCCCGCACGGCGGGTACTTCCTCGCCGGCGACGGCGCCTCGTACGACGAGGACCGGTACGTGTGGCTGCTCGGGCGCATCGACGACGTCATCAACGTCTCCGGCCACCGGCTGTCGACGATCGAGATCGAGTCCGCCCTCGTCGCTCACCCCGCCGTCGGCGAGGCCGGCGTCGCGGGCGTCGCGGACCCCGTGACGGGGCAGGCGATCGCGGCGTTCGTCGTGCCGAGCACCCCGCCGGGGCCGGTCGAGGACGTCGCCGCGTGGCTCGCGGCGGGCGCCGCGCTGCGCGAGGACCTGCGGTCGCACGTCGCGCACGAGATCGGCCCGGTGGCCAAGCCCCGCCACCTGCTGGTCGTCCCCGAGGTGCCCAAGACCCGGTCCGGCAAGATCATGCGCAGGCTGCTCACCCAGCTCGTCGAGGGCTCCACGCTCGGCGACACGACGTCCCTGCAGAACCCGTGGGCGGTCGACCAGGTCGGCACGCTCGTCACCGCCGGCCTCCCCCGTTGAGCGCGCCCCGACCCCCCGAGAACAGGAGCACCGTGAGCGAGCACCGCTTCGGCTTCCGCACCCGCGCCCTGCACGCCGGTGGCATCCCCGACGCCACCACCGGGGCGCGCGCCGTGCCGATCTACCAGACGACGTCGTTCGTCTTCGACGACACCGCCGACGCCGCGAACCTCTTCGCGCTGCAGAAGTACGGGAACATCTACTCGCGCATCGGCAACCCGACGGTCGCCGCGTTCGAGGAGCGCATCGCCTCGCTCGAGGGCGGCATCGGCGCGGTCGCCACGGCCTCCGGGATGGCCGCGGAGTTCCTCGTCTTCGCCGCGCTCGCCGGGGCCGGCGACCACATCGTCGCCTCCGCGCAGCTCTACGGCGGGACGGTCACGCAGCTCGACGTCACGCTGCGGCGGTTCGGCGTCGAGACGACGTTCGTGCCCGGCACCGACCCGGCCGACTACGCCGCGGCCATCCGCCCGGAGACGAAGGCCGTCTACACCGAGGTCGTCGCCAACCCCTCGGGCGAGGTCGCCGACCTCGCCGGGCTCGCGGAGGTCGCGCACGCCGCGGGTGTGCCGCTCGTCGTCGACGCGACCCTCTCGACGCCGTACCTCGTGCGCCCGATCGAGCACGGTGCGGACATCGTCATCCACTCCGCGACGAAGTTCCTCGGCGGGCACGGCACGACGCTCGGCGGCGTCGTCGTCGAGTCGGGTCGGTTCGACTGGGGCAACGGCCGCTTCCCGACGATGACCGAGCCGGTCGCCTCCTACGGCGGCGTGCGCTGGTGGGAGAACTTCGGCGAGTACGGCTTCCTCACGAAGCTGCGCTCGGAGCAGCTGCGCGACATCGGCCCGGCCCTCTCGCCACAGTCGGCGTTCCAGCTGCTGCAGGGCGTCGAGACGCTGCCGCAGCGCCTCGACGCGCACCTCGCGAACGCCCGCGAGGTCGCGACGTGGCTCGACTCCGACCCGCGCATCGCGCACGTCCTGTGGGCCGGGCTGCCCTCGCACCCGCACCACGAGCGCGCGCTTCGCTACCTGCCGCTCGGGCCCGGCTCGGTGTTCGCGTTCCGGCTCGCGCCGGCCGGTGACGTGCCGGGCCGCGAGGTCGGGCGCAGGTTCATCGAGTCGCTGCAGCTCGCCAGCCACCTCGCCAACGTCGGTGACGCCCGCACGCTCGTCATCCACCCCGGCTCGACGACGCACCAGCAGCTCTCCGCCGAGCAGCTCGAGGCCGCCGGCGTGCCGGAGGACCTCGTGCGCATCAGCGTCGGCATCGAGGACGCCGAGGACATCCTCTGGGACCTCGACCAGGCGCTCACCGCCGCGACCGGAAGGACGCGCGAAGGCCAGGTCGTCACGCCCGCCGCCGAGGACGCGCCCTCCCCGGCCGCCGGGCAGCCACCGGCGAGCCCGCCGGACGGCCAGGCGTGCGCCCTGCCCGTCGCGAACGCCGAGGCCGCCCGATGAGCGCCGCCGGCCGCACGTGGCAGGGCCCGTCGGCGACCGACCGGCTCCGGATCCTGCGCGAGACCCGCTCCATCGCCGTCGTCGGGGCGTCGAACAACCCGGCACGCGCGTCGTACTTCGTCGCGACGTACCTGCTGTCGAGCTCGCCGTACGACGTGTACTTCGTCAACCCGCGCGCCGACGAGATCCTCGGCCGACCGGTCTACCCCTCGCTCGAGGCGCTGCCGGTCGTGCCGGACCTCGTCGACGTGTTCCGCCGCCACGACGACCTGCCGACCGTCCTCGACGAGACGCTCGCCGTCGGGGCCCGCACGCTGTGGCTGCAGCTCGGCTCGTGGCACGAGGACGTCGCGCACCGCGCCGAGGCCGCCGGGCTGGGCGTCGTCATGGACCGCTGCGTGAAGATCGAGCACGCGCGGTTCCACGGCGGGCTGCACCTCGCCGGGTTCGACACCGGGGTCATCTCCTCGCGGCGCGCGCTCGGCTGAGCGCACGGGTGAGCCGTGCGCCCGGGCCACCCGTGCGCTCGGCTCACCGGTCCGGGAACCACACCGCCTCGCGCACCCGCACCCGCAGCCCGTCCGCGGTCAGCGGGGTGCCCTCGTCGCGCAGGTGGGCGAGGGCACGCGCGAGGTGGCGCCCCGGCGGGTCGCCGCCCGCCGTGACGACACGCCACCACGG
>JAEXEM010000410.1 GCA_023401045.1 Actinomycetes bacterium | reverse complement strand
GGGCGGCCACGGCCGCGCACGCCGGCGCGCGCCTCGTGCACGGCGACCTGCGCGTCGGTCTCGAGCGCCTGCAGGTGACGGCGGACGCCGGCCGCGGCGAGCTCGAGCGCGGACGCGATGTCCGCGGCACTCACCGGACCGTCGGTCGCGACGATCTCGAGGATCCTGCGACGGGTCGACGCGTCCTGCGCGCTCACGGTCTCGGGGCGCGCGTCGAGAGGCAGCACCATGCACGCACCTCCCCGCAGGACGACCGCGGCACCGAGGGCACGCGCGGCGGGCACAGACGTACCCGATATCGGCAACATCCTTGTTGCCGAAATCCATCCGTGCAAGCAAGGCGACCCTTCGTCGCGCGCACAGCGCGACGTCCGCCGCCGTGCCGACCGGCCCGCCCTCACCGGGACGACCTAGACTCCCACCCCGTGCCCCACTCCCCTGCCGTCGAGGTCCGCGGGCTCGTCAAGCGGTACGACGGGCGCACCGTCGTCGACGGCCTCGACCTCACCGCCGACGCCGGCCGCGTCACCGCCGTCCTCGGCCCCAACGGCGCCGGCAAGACGACGACGATCGAGTGCTGCGAGGGGCTGCGCCGCCCCGACGCCGGCGCCGTGCGGGTCCTCGGGCTGGACCCCGTCGCGGACGGCACCGCGCTGCGTCCGCAGGTGGGCGTCATGCTGCAGGACGGCGGGCTGCCCACCGCCGTGCGCGCCCGCGAGGTGCTCGACCACGTCGCCCGCATGTACGCCGCGCCGCGCAGCACCGACGAGCTGAGCGAGCGTCTCGGGCTGGCCGCGTTCGCCGGCACGACCGTCCGGCGCCTGTCCGGCGGGCAGCGTCAGCGCCTCGCCCTCGCGGTGGCCGTCGTCGGGCGCCCCCGCGTCGTCTTCCTCGACGAGCCGAGCGCCGGGATGGACCCGCAGAGCCGCCTCGCCGTCTGGGAGCTCGTCCGCGAGCTGTGCGACGAGGGCGTGGCGGTCATCCTCACGACGCACCTCATGGAGGAGGCGGAGGACCTCGCCGACCACGTCGTCGTCGTCGACCACGGCCGGGTCATCGCCGAGGGCACGGTCGCGTCGCTGCTCGCCGGCGGCGGCACCAGGACGGGCGGTCGCGCCACGACCCTGCTCGTGCGCACCCAGGCCCCCGTCGAGGCCGCGACGCTCGCCCTGGCCCTCGACGGCGCGCTCGCCGTCGAGCAGCAGTCCGCGACGACGCTCGCAGTGACCGGCGCGGTCGAGCCCCGCACGCTCGCCGACGTCACGGCGTGGCTGGCGGCGCAGGGCGTCCTCGCCACCCGCCTCGACCTCGGGCCCCGCACCCTCGAGGACGTCTTCCTCGACCTCACCGGACGGAGCCTGCGATGACCACCACCTCAGCCGTGGGCGGCGCGGCTCCCCCGCTGCGTCGTGTGCTCGCCCAGACCGGGTTCGAGACCCGCGCCATCCTGCGCAACGGGGAACAGCTGCTCGTCGCCCTCGGCATCCCCGTCCTCGCACTCGTCGGGCTCGTCAACGGCACGTTCGTCGAGATCGACACCGACGGTGCCTCGCGCGTCGACTTCCTCACCCCGGGGATCCTCGCGCTGGCCGTCATGTCGTCGGCGCTCACGTCCCAGGCCATCGCCACCGGCTTCGACCGTCGCAACGGGGTGCTGCGCCTGCTCGCCACCACCCCGCTGGGCCGTGGCGGGCTGCTCGCCGGCAAGGTGCTCGGCGTGCTCGTCGTCCAGGTCGTGCAGGTCGTCCTCATCGGCACCACCGCCGCCGTGCTCGGCTGGCGGCCGCCCGTCGGGGGCGTGCTGCTCGCCCTCCTCGGCGTCGTCCTCGGCACGGCCGCGTTCACCGCGCTCGCGCTGCTGCTCGCCGGCACGCTGCGGGCCGAGGCGGTGCTCGCGCTCGCCAACCTCCTCCTGCTCGTGCTCGCCCTCGGCGGCGGGATCGTCGTCCCCGCGGCCGACCTGCCGGGACCGCTGGGCGCCGTCGCACCCTGGCTGCCGTCCGGGGCGCTCAGCGACCTGCTGCGCGGTGCGCTCCTCGAGGGCACCCTGCCGCTCGTGCCGGTGCTCGTCCTCGCGGCGTGGACCGCTGCTCTCGCCGGGCTCACCGCGCGCCTGTTCCGCTGGCACTGAGCCCCTGCGCCCGCGCTCAGCCCCCCACGGCACGACTGAGACCTACGCCTCACCGAACGACGTGCGCACCGGCCCCGCGCCCCGCAGCGGCCGACCTACCCTGGTCCCCGTGACCGTCGCCCCCACCGCCACACCGTCGGCGTCCCGGCTCGAGCGGCTGCGACCGCGCTGGACGCACCGCGCCGTCGTCGCCAACCTCGTCGCCCAGATCGGCATCGTCGTCACGGGAGGCGCGGTGCGCCTCACCGGCTCCGGGCTCGGCTGCTCGACGTGGCCGCAGTGCGAGCCGGGACGGTTCACCCCCGAGCTGCACGCCGCGATGGGCATCCACCCGCTCATCGAGTTCGGCAACCGCACGCTCACCTTCGTGCTCGTCGTGCTCGCCGCCGCGGTCGCGCTGCTCGTCGGGCTCGACCGCAGCCGCTCCCGCCGCGAGCGGGTGTGGGGCTGGGTGCCGATCGTCGGTGTCGTCGTGCAGGCGGTCGTCGGAGGCATCACCGTGCTCGTCGACCTCCACCCGGCGGTCGTCGGCTCGCACTTCATGCTCTCGATGGTGCTCGTCGCGGCCTCCACCTGGGTGCTCGTGCGCACCCGCGAGCCGGACGGCCCCGTCGTCCCCGTCGTCGGCCCGCGCACCCGCCTGCTCGCCGGTGCGCTCGCGCTCGTCGGTGCGGTCGTCCTCGCGCTCGGTGTCGTCGTCACGGGCGCGGGCCCGCACTCGGGCGACGAGGAGGTCGGCTACCGGTTCGCGGTCGACCCGTACCTCATGGCGCGCGTGCACGCGGCGTCGGTCTGGCTGTTCACGGGTCTCGTCGCGCTCACCGTCGCCGTGCTCGTGCGGGCCCGGCGCGTCGCTGCCGTGACGGCCACCGCGGACCGCCCGGCGGGCGCGACGACCGCGACGGTCGAGCGCGCCCTGCGGTCCGCGCTCGTGCTCACCGCCGTCACGCTCGGCCAGGGGCTCGTCGGCTACGTCCAGTTCTTCACGGGGCTGCCGATCGCGCTCGTCAACCTCCACATGCTCGGCGCCGCCGTGCTCACCTGGGCGATCGTCGCGTACCTCGGCACCCTCCGGGTGCCGGTCCGGTCCCTCGTCCCCCGGTCGGAGCCGTCGCAGGAGACCGGCGCGGCCGTCTGACGACCCGCACCGGCAGCCGGCCGACGAGCGCCGCCGTCAGACCGCCGGCAGGTCGACCGCGGTGAGCGTGGCCCACCCGGACGCCCGTGCCGCTGCGGCGGCGAGGACGCCGACGACAGCGGTCGGCGACTGCAGGCGACCGTCGTGGACGGCGGCGAGCGCGTCGTCGAGCGGCACCCACTCCGGGACCATGTCGGCCTCCTCCTCACCGCGGGCGTACCGCTCGCCGTCCGGCACCGGACGCAGGTCGCGGGCGAGGAACACGGTGATGCGCTCGTCGGACGAGCCCGGCGAGCTGTAGAACTCGACGAGCCGCCACCAGCGGCCCGCGACGAGGTCCGCCTCCTCGGCGAGCTCGCGGGCGGCCGCGACGACGCGGTCCTCACCCTCGACGTCGAGGAGCCCGGCCGGCGGCTCCCAGAGCACACGCCGGGCGGGGTGCCGGTACTGCGACAGCAGCAGCACCCGGTCCTCGTCGTCCATCGCGAGCACCGCGACGGCCCCGGGGTGCCGGATGTACTCGCGCACCACCTCGCCGTCGTCCAGCGCGACGGTGTCCTGGACGACGTCCCAGATCCGGCCCTCGTGGAGGACCCGGTGCGCCACGACCTCCCGCTCGCGCGGGAGGTCGTGCGGCACCCCGGTCATCCGCGCGCGGCGAGCGCCGCGCCGACGAGCCCGGCGAACAGGGGGTGCGCCCGGGTCGGGCGGGACTTGAACTCCGGGTGCGCCTGCGTCGAGACGTAGAACGGGTGCTCCTCGCGCGGCAGCTCGACGAACTCGACGAGCGACGTGTCGGGCGAGACCCCGGAGATGACGAGACCCGCGGCCTCGAGCTTGTCGCGGTAGGCGTTGTTCACCTCGTAGCGGTGACGGTGCCGCTCGGAGACCCGCTCGGTGCCGTACGCCTCGGCGACGACCGAGCCGGGCAGCAGGCGCGCGTCGTACGCGCCGAGCCGCATCGTGCCGCCGAGGTCGCCCTCGCCGCCGACGATGGTGAGCTGCTCGGCCATCGTCGCGATGACGGGGTGCGAGGTCTCGGGGTCGAACTCGGAGGACGACGCGTCCTCGAGGCCGACGACGTTGCGCGCGTACTCGATGACCATGCACTGCAGGCCGAGGCACAGGCCCAGCGTCGGCACCTTGCGCTCACGCGCCCAGCGCAGCGCCCCGAGCTTGCCCTCGATGCCGCGCACGCCGAAGCCGCCGGGCACGAGCACGGCGTCGACCCCGCCGAGCGCCGCCTGGGCGCCCTCCGGGGTGCGGCAGTCGTCCGAGGGCACCCAGCGGATGTGCACCTTGGCGTCGTGGTGGAACCCGCCGGCGCGCAGCGCCTCGGTGACCGACAGGTAGGCGTCGGGCAGGTCGACGTACTTGCCGACGAGCGCGATCTCGAGCTCGTGCGCAGGCTCGTGCACGCGGGTGAGCAGCTCGTCCCAGCCGCTCCAGTCGACGTCCCGGAACGGCAGGCCGAGGCGCTGGACGACGTAGGCGTCGAGGCCCTCGGAATGGAGCACGCGCGGGATGTCGTAGATGCTCGGCGCGTCCTTCGCCGTGACGACGCCCTCGACGTCGACGTCGCAGAACAGCGCGATCTTGCGCTTGATCGACTCGGGGACCTCGCGGTCGGCGCGCAGCACGATCGCGTCGGGCTGGATGCCGATGCTGCGCAGCGCCGCGACCGAGTGCTGCGTCGGCTTCGTCTTCAGCTCGCCCGACGGGCCGATGTACGGCAGCAGCGAGACGTGGAGGAAGAAGACGTTGTCGCGGCCCAGGTCGTGGCGGACCTGGCGGGCCGCCTCGAGGAACGGCTGGGACTCGATGTCGCCGACGGTGCCGCCGATCTCGGTGATGACGACGTCGACGTCGTCCGAGGCCTGCGAGCGCATCCGCGCCTTGATCTCGTCGGTGATGTGCGGGATGACCTGGACGGTGTCGCCGAGGTACTCCCCGCGCCGCTCCTTGGCGATGACGTGGGAGTAGACCTGCCCCGTCGTCACGTTCGCCGAGCCGACGAGGTCGACGTCGAGGAACCGCTCGTAGTGGCCGACGTCGAGGTCGGTCTCGGCACCGTCCTCGGTGACGAAGACCTCACCGTGCTGGAACGGGTTCATCGTGCCCGGGTCGACGTTGAGGTACGGGTCGAGCTTCTGCATCGTGACCCGCAGCCCGCGCGAGCGGAGCAGCCGCCCGAGGCTGCTGGCCGTCAGGCCCTTGCCGAGAGAGGAGGCGACGCCTCCGGTGACGAAGATGTGCCGGGTCAGGTTGTCCGACCGCCCGGAGAGTCGGTGCGCGCGATCCATCACGGGCTTCCACGCTACCCGACGTCCGGGGTGCTGCGGACGGTCCACCGGTGTGTCGCGGTGTGGGTCACGCCTCAGTGGGACGTGACGGAGGGCTTCTCGGCCCGTGCGACGCCGACGAGGGTCGACCGGTCGAGCAGCGCGACGGCGGCCGCGACGACCCCGGCCGCGACGACCGCGGCCCCGGCCGCCGCACCGATCGCGCTCACCGGGCCGCGCCCGACGAGGTCGAGGACGCCGTCGGCGACGAGGCGCCCGAGCAC
>JAEXEM010000376.1 GCA_023401045.1 Actinomycetes bacterium | reverse complement strand
GACCACCACCGCGCGGTGCGGTCCGGCATGCGGCCGCGCTGACGGCCCGCACGGGCGACGGACCCGAGCGCGCACGTGCGCAGACGGACCCGAGCGCGGCAGCGCGCGACGGCGTGGCCGGTCCGTTCCGGGAGCGCGTCCGGCCCTGGTACCGGTGGGGGTGCGCGTCCCGGCGAGGGCGCGCGGAAAGCGTTCCCGGCGGTCCCGAGGGACGACGAATCGATTAGGCGACCGCCGTGCGCTCGCCTTCCGGCGCCGCGCTCGGGTGCAATCGGTGGAACGCCCGGGACGACGCCGACGAGGTCGCCCGCCCGGGTGCGCCGGGGACGTGCCCGGCGCCGTCCCGTCGGTTCCCGACCCGAGGAGATCCCCATGTCCCCCCGCTCGATGGTGGCGTCGCCCACCCGGCGCAGGATCGCCGCCTCCCTGGCCGCTGGCGCGGTCGTGGCGGCCGGTCTCACCGCCCTGACGACGAGCGCCGCGCAGGCCGCCGCCGGCTGCCGCGTCGACTACTCCGTCACCAACCAGTGGCCCGGCGGCTTCGGCGCCTCGGTCACGGTCACCAACCTCGGCGACCCGCTGTCGTCGTGGGACCTGCGCTGGACGTTCCCCAACGGCCAGCAGATCCAGCAGCTGTGGAACGGCAACGCGACGAGCTCGGGCAGCGCCGTCACGGTCACCAACGTGCCGTGGAACGGCTCGCTCCCGACGAACGGCAACGTCCAGCTCGGGTTCAACGGCTCGTGGAACGGCTCGAACACGGCGCCGACGTCCTTCACGCTCAACGGCACCGCCTGCACCGGCACGGTCGGCGGCGGCAACCCGACGACGCCCCCGCCGGCGTCACCGACCCCGACGCCCACGCCGACGGTCGTCCCCACCCCGACCCCGTCGCCGTCGCCGACGCCGACCCCGACGCCGCCCCCGGTGAGCGGCGACTTCCACGTCGACACGACGAACCAGTCGTACAAGGCGTGGCAGGCCGCGTCCGGCACCGACAAGCAGCTCCTCGCGAAGATCGCCCTCACCCCGCAGGCGTACTGGGTCGGCAACTGGAACGACGCCCAGGTCGCGCAGCAGGAGGTGCGGGACATCACGAGCGCAGCGCGGTCGGCAGGGAAGACCGCGGTCCTCGTCGTCTACGCCATCCCGGGCCGTGACTGCGGCTCGCACTCCGGCGGCGGGGTCTCCGAGTCCGAGTACGCGCGCTGGATCGACACCGTCGGCCAGGGCATCCAGGGCAACCCGTGGGTCGTCCTCGAGCCCGACGCGCTCGCCCAGCTCGGTGACTGCTCCGGCCAGGGCGACCGGGTCGGCTTCCTCCAGTACGCCGCGAAGTCGCTCACCGCCCGGGGTGCCCGCGTCTACATCGACGCCGGCCACTCGGCGTGGCTCTCGGCGAGCGAGGCGGCCAACCGCCTCAACCGCATCGGGTTCTCCGACGCCGTCGGCTTCTCGCTCAACGTCTCGAACTACCGGACGACGGCCGAGGCGAAGGCGTACGGCCAGGAGATCTCGCGGCTGACGGGCGGCAAGAAGTTCGTCATCGACACCTCGCGCAACGGCAACGGCCCGGCCGGGTCGGAGTGGTGCAACCCGCGCGGGCGTGCCCTCGGCGAGCGTCCCACGAAGGTGAACGACGGCTCCGGCCTCGACGCCCTGCTGTGGATCAAGCTGCCGGGCGAGTCGGACGGCTCGTGCAACGGCGGCCCGGCCGCCGGTCAGTGGTGGCAGGAGATGGCTCTCGAGCTGGCGCGCAACGCCAAGTGGTGAGCGACGTGCGCCGGTGACGGCGCGCACCGGTCGCGCGGACCGTCGCTGACGAGACGCGCCGACGGGCGAGGCCGCGGGTACCCCGGACGGGGGAGCGCCCGCGGCCTCGTCGTGTGTTCCGCGCGTCACGTGTCCGCGAGACGGTCGTCCCGCTCGCCACGTGGGAGGACGTCGTACGCTCGACAGGAAAGCTCGCTGAGCAGAGCGGAGCGGAGTCGAGATGAAGCAGAAGCTGGAGCGCGCCCTGGAACAGGTCCTGGCGCGCAACCCCGGCGAGCGGGAGTTCCACCAGGCTGTCACGGAGGTCTTCGAGAGCCTCGGGCCGGTGCTCGTCCGCAACCCGCAGTACGTCGACGGAGCGGTCCTCGAGCGGCTGTGCGAGCCCGAGCGCCAGATCATCTTCCGGGTGCCCTGGGTCGACGACACCGGGCGGGTACGCATCAACCGTGGGTTCCGCGTCGAGTACAACTCCGCGCTCGGTCCCTACAAGGGCGGCCTGCGGTTCCACCCGTCGGTGTACCTGGGGATCGTCAAGTTCCTCGGGTTCGAGCAGGTCTTCAAGAACGCGCTCACCGGCATGCCCATCGGTGGCGGCAAGGGCGGGTCGGACTTCGACCCGCACGGCCGCTCCGAGGGCGAGGTCATGCGCTTCTGCCAGTCCTTCATGACCGAGCTCTACCGGCACCTCGGTGAGTACACCGACGTCCCGGCGGGTGACATCGGCGTCGGCGGGCGCGAGATCGGCTGGCTGTTCGGCCAGTACAAGCGCATCACCAACCGCTACGAGTCCGGCGTCATCACCGGCAAGGGCGTGACGTGGGGCGGCTCGCTCGTCCGCACCGAGGCCACCGGCTACGGCACGGTCATGTTCGCCGAGCGGATGCTCGCCACCCGCGGGCTCGGCTTCGACGGCATGCGCGTCGTCGTCTCCGGCGCCGGCAACGTCGCGATCCACGCCATCGAGAAGGCGCAGGCCCTCGGTGCGCACGTCGTCGCGTGCTCCGACTCGCACGGCTACGTCGTCGACGAGGCCGGCATCGACCTCGACGTGCTCCGCCAGGTCCGTGAGGTCGAGCGGCTGCCCGTCGAGGTCTACGCCCAGCGGCGCAGCGGCGCCCACTACGTCCGCTCCGCGCGGGTGTGGGAGGTCGACGCGCAGGTGGCGCTGCCGTGCGCGACGCAGAACGAGCTCGACGAGAACGAGGCCAAGCGCCTCGTCGACGCCGGTCTGCTCGCCGTGGCCGAGGGTGCGAACATGCCGACGACCCCCAAGGCCGTCGCGCTCTTCCAGGACGCCGGCGTGCTCTTCGCGCCCGGCAAGGCCGCGAACGCCGGTGGCGTCGCGACCTCCGCGCTCGAGATGCAGCAGAACGCCAGCCGTGACGCGTGGTCGTTCGAGCACACCGAGGAGCGCCTGGCGAACATCATGGCCGGCATCCACGACCGCTGCGCCGAGACGGCCGAGGAGTACGGCCACCCGGGCAACTACGTCGTCGGTGCGAACATCGCGGGCTTCACGAAGGTCGCCGACGCGATGCTCGCGCTCGGCGTCGTCTGAGCCGACCGCTGCACGACGGACGCTCCCCCGCGCGGACCCGCGCAGGGGAGCGTCCGTGCGTCCGGGCCTAGCGGGTCGGTGCCGGCACCCCGAGGGGCTCGGGC
>JAEXEM010000368.1 GCA_023401045.1 Actinomycetes bacterium | reverse complement strand
GCCGCCGGCAGCCCGTAGGCGACGTTGCCCGCGACGTCACGGTGGGCGAAGAGCTGCCCGTCCTGGAAGAGCAGCCCGAACCCGCGCCGGTGGACGGGCACGCCGGTGACGGGCACGCCGTCCCACGCGACGGTGCCGGCGGCGAGGGGCTCGAGCCCGGCGACCGCCCGGAGCAGCGAGGACTTGCCGCACCCGGACGGCCCGAGCAGCGCGAGCACCTCCCCCGTCGGCACCGCGAGGTCCACCCCCGCGACCGCCGGCGCCGCGGCACCGGGGTACGTGACGACGACCCCCTCGACCTGCAGCCCGTCGCTCACCACGCACCTCCTGCACCCGGGCGGCGAAGGCGCTCGCACACCGCGACGACGCCCGCGGTGAGCACCGCGAGCAGCACCGACGCGGCGAGCGCCGCACCGTAGTTCTCCGCGCCCGGGCGCCCGAGCAGCCGGAAGATGACGACCGGCAGCGTCGGCTCCTGCGGGCGGGCGAGGAAGGACGTCGCCCCGAACTCCCCGAGCGACGCGGCGAACGCCAGGCCGAGCGCGAGCCCGAGGGACCGCAGCACGACGGCGAGGTCGACGGTCCGCAGCACCCGCCCCGGCGCGGCGCCCAGCGTCGCGGCGACCTCGCGCTGCCGGGGGTCGACCGCGCGCAGCACCGGCAGCACCGTCCGCACGACGAGCGGCACGGCCACGACGGCCTGCGCGACGGCGACGAGCACCGGGCTCGTCCGCAGGTCGAGCGGCAGGCCGAGGGGGCTGTGCATGGAGACGAGGAAGCCGAACCCGACGGTCACGGCCGAGACACCGAGCGGCAGCATGAAGAGCGCGTCGAGCCCGGCGACCGCCCGGCGGGCAGCGGGACGGCGGGGCCGGCGGGAGACGACGAGCGCGACGAGGCCCCCGACGACGAGCGCGATGAGCATGGCGTCGACCGCGGTACGCACCGACGTGCCCGCGGCGTGCCAGGCGCTCACCGCGAGGGTGTCCTGCGGCTGCGCGAGCGCGGCGTAGTTCGCCAGGCCCCAGCCGTCGGGGGTGCGCAGCGAGCGGACGACGAGGTTGACGAGCGGCAGCGCGAGCAGCCCGAGCACCGTCACCGCGGTGACCGCGGCGGCGGTCGCGTCGAGCGCGTCCCGCAGCCGCACGGGGTGCGTCGCGACGTCGCCGTCGAGCGGGAGCGCCCGCTCGGTGCGGGACCGGGCCCGTGCGGCGAGCCCGAGCGCGGCGACGACGACGACGAGCTGGACGACCGAGAGCACGGCCGCGGCCCGCAGGTCGAGGAACTGCGTCGTCTGGATCCAGATCTCGGTCTCGACCGTGCCGTACCGCCGGCCGCCGAGCACGAGGACCGTGCCGAAGGCCGTCGCGCAGAAGAGGAAGACGAGGGATGCCGCCGAGGCGATCGCCGGGCCGAGGGCAGGCAGCGTCACGGTGACGAGCACACGCCACCGGGAGGCGCCGAGCGCGCGGGCGGCCTCCTCGGTCCGCGGGTCGAGCCGCTCCCACATGCCGCCGACGGTCCGCACGACGACCGCGTAGTTGAAGAACACGAGCGCGAGGACGATCGCGGCGAACGTGCCGTCGAGGCGAAGCCCGCCGAGCAGCCCGCCCTCGACGAGCAGCGAGCGGAACGCGACACCGACGACGACGGTCGGCAGGACGAACGGCACCGTGACGAACGCGCGCAGCACCCGCTGCCCGCGGAACCGGCAGCGGTGCAGCAGGTACGCGCCGGGGACCCCGAGGAGCACCGCGAGCACCGTGCCGAGCGAGGCCTGCGCGAGCGTCTGCCCGACGACCCGCCACGTGCGGGGCCGGGCGAACACCTCGCCGATGCCCGACAGGTCGAGCCGTCCGTCGGTGACGAACCCCCGCCCGACGATCTCGAGCACCGGCTGGACGAAGAACACCCCGAGGAAGACGACGGGCACCGCGACGGCGAGCCCCCACCCGAGGAGCGGACGCACGCGCGCACCCCGCACCGGCGCGGGCCGGGCGGGGGTGCGCGCGAGCGTCGTCGTCATCAGCCGACGACCGTCGCCGACCAGGTCTCGAGCCACTCCTCGCGGTGCTCCGCGACGTCCGCGGGCGCGACCTCGAAGGGCTTCGCCGCGAGCGGGGCCCAGCGCGCCCAGTCCTCCGGCACGTCGGCCGTCGAGCTCACCGGGTACATGTACATCGACACCGGGATGTCGGCCTGCACCTCGTCGGAGAGGAGGAAGTCGAGGAGCTGCGCGGCCCCCTCGGGGTTCGCGGCGCCCGCGAGGACGCCCGCGTACTCGACCTGGCGGAAGCACGTGTCGAGCAGCGCGGCCGTCGTCGGCGCGTCCCCGCCCTCGGGGGCCGTGTACGGCGGGGACGACGCGTACGAGAGCACGACCGGCCGCGGCCCGTCGCCGCCGCCGGCGGTGAAGTCGGTGTAGTACGCCTCGGACCAGCCGTCGGCCACGCGCAGGCCGTTGTCCTTCAGCCCTGCCCAGTAGTCGACCCAGCCGTCCTCGCCGAACGCCCCGACGGTCGCGAGGAGGAACGCGAGGCCGGGCGAGGACGTCACCGGGTCCGGCACGACGACGAGGTCGCGGTACGCCGGGTCGAGCAGCGACTCGAGCGTCGTCGGCTGCGGCACGCCGCGCTCGGCGAACCAGCCGGTGTCGACGTTGAGGCAGACGTCGCCGAGGTCGATCGCGGTGAGCGCCCCGTCGTCGTCGCCCGGCACCGCGTAGGCCGCGGCGTCCTGCGCGGCGGGCGCCTCGAGGTCGGCCGGCACGACGACGCCCTCGTCGAGCGCGCGCGTCGCGAACGCGTTGTCGATGCCGTAGACGAGGTCGCCGAGCGGCGCGTCCTTGGTGAGCACGAGCTGGTTGACGAGCGCCCCGGAGTCGGCCTGCTGGACGATCTCGACCTCGAGGCCGGTCTCCTGCGTGAACTTCTCGAGCAGCCCCTCGGACAGCCCGAACGACTCGTGCGTCACGAGCGTCACGGTGCCGGCGTCCTCGGTGCCGCCGTCATTCGCGCCACCGACGGCGGAGCAGGCGGTGAGGGCCGTGAGCGCGGCCAGGGCGAGGGCGGCGCGTGCGCCGCGGTGGGTGGTCATGTCGTCCTCCGTCGTCGTCGGAGGGGTCCCGCGCACGACGTCGCCGTCGCACGCAGGAGGAGAGAAAGCCCGACTCCCTACGCCGGTATCACCCGGATCAGGTTCGAGGGTCTGCGGCGGTCCGCACTCTCAGCGTCCTCGTGCCGTGAGGCACCGGCGACGCTCCCCTGTCGTTCGCCGACGATCCTAGCCCTGCCCGACCTGTGCGATCGCCCCGCGCCGGGTAGCGTCCGTGCAGACGACGAAAGGGGTCGGACGGTGGAGGACAAGCAGAAGCAGTCGATGACCGCCAAGCTCGTGGGCGCAGGGGTCACCCTGCTGGCGGCGTGGCTCGTGCAGAAGGTCATCGACCAGGCGTGGGAGAAGACGCGCGGGCACAAGCCGCCGTCCCCGGACTCGACGCAGGACGACATCAAGTTCAGCGAGGTCGCCGCCGCCGCCGTCATCAGCGGTGCGGCCGTCGCGCTCTCGCGCGTCATCGCGACCCGCGGCACGGCCCGGCTCGTCGCCCGCAAGGGCTGACCTCCCGACGTCCGCCTCGCACGGGACCGGACACGGCCCGACGCCTCGCGCGGGCGTGCGTGGCCGGGCCCGCCGTCAGCGAACCCGGGTCGGCCCGGTGGCGGCTCGACTCAGCGGTCGTTCGTCCGCGTCGCGTCGAGGTCGCGCGTGAGCTCGTCGACGACGAGCAGGTCGTTGCGCACCTTCCCGGTGCGGAACCCGGCCCGTCCGACCATGTGCGCCGCGACCGGCGCGGTGAGCATCTGGAAGATCGCCACGAGGACGAGCGCCCACACCGGCCCGGTCTCCCCGAGCCGCAGCGCGAGCCCGATGAGCACGAGCACGAGCCCGAGCACCTGCGGCTTCGTGCCGGCGTGCATGCGGGCGAGCAGGTCGGGGAAGCGCAGCACGCCGACGCCCGCGGCGAAGGCGAAGAACGCCCCGCCGAGCAGGCAGACGAGCGACGCGACGTCGGCCACCGTCGTCCAGGTCATCGCGTCTCCCCCTCCGCCGGTCCGCCGTGGTGCTCCTCGTCGGGCTCCGGCTCGACGGTGTCGCGCGTGCTCGGCGGGACGGGGACGTCCGCGCCGGGGACGTCGGCGGCCCGCGCCGCCTCCTCGGCGGCAGCCCGGCGGCGGGCGCGGCGCTGCTCCTCCTCGAGCTGCTCGAGGCGCAGCCGCTCGGCCTCCTCGGCGGCGACCTCCTCGCGGGTCCGCACCCGACCCTCACCCTCGGGCTCGACGGCCGCGAAGCGTGCGATGGTCACCGAGCCGACGAAGCCGACGAGCGAGAGCACGACGAGCAGCGGCACGACGTCCGCGCGCCGGTAGTAGGCGGCGTAGAGGGCGATCGCGGCGACCATCGTCGTGACGACGACGTCGAGCGCGACGGTCCGGTCGAGCATCGACGGACCGCGCTCGGCGCGGGCGATGGCGAGCAGGGCACCGGCGGTGAGCAGCACGGCGCACACGACGACGACGACGTCGACGACGTTCATCGGGCCGCCACCTCCTTCCGCTCGACGAGACCGGCCTCCTCGAGCTCCTCGCGGGAGGCGAGCGCGCGCAGCACCCGGGCCTCCTGGTCGAGCACGCTCTGCCGCGCCGCCTCGATGCCGCCGGCCGTCTCCACGTCGAGCACGTGGACGTAGAGCCGCCCGGTGAGGCGGTGGGCCTCGACGATGATCGAGCCCGGCACGAGCGAGACGAGCTCGGCGGTGAGCGTGAGGTAGAGGTCGGAGTGGCTGCGCAGCTGCACGCAGATGACCGCGCCGCGCGGGGTGTACCGCGGTCGCAGCGCCACCGCGCTCACCTCGAAGGACGCGCGCACGAGGTCGACGAGGAACCGCACGACGAGGACGAGGAACGCCCAGGGGTGCAGGCGGCCGTGGAAGTCGACGCGCGTCATGCGCAGCCCGGTCGTCACGAGGACGCCGAGCAGCAGGCCGTTGACGACGTTGCCCCACGTGACGTCGCCCCACAGCACGACCCACACGAAGGCCAGCCAGACGACCGTCAGCCACTGGAAGCGCAGCGCCGAGCGGCGCGGGTGCAGGCTCATCCGTCGCTCCCCTCGGCCTCGGTGTCCGTCGTCGGGCTCCCGTCCTCGTCGGCGGCGCGCTGCGACTCGCCCTCGCCGCGCTGGCCGTCGGGCAGCACGGCGTGGACGTACGGGGTCCGCTCGGAGAGCGTCTGCGCCGCGCGCGCGGTGTAGTCGTACAGCGGGCCGGCGAACACCGTGAGCCCGAGGCTGACGGCGACGAGCGCGCCCGTCGGGGCGATCATGAGCCGCGGCACGCGGTTCTCGGGCAGCTCCTCCGGCGGGCTCTGCCAGAACGCCTTGTTCCACGCCTTGATGAGCGCGTAGAGCGTGAGCAGCGAGGTGAGGACGGACCCGACGACGAGCGTGTACGCCAACGGCGTGCCGAGCTCGACGGACGCCTCGAGCAGGCCGACCTTGCCGAGGAACCCGGACAGCGGCGGGATGCCGCCGAGGTTCATCGCCGGCACGAAGAAGAGGATCGCGAGCACCGGTGCGACCTTCGCCAGGCCGCCGAGGCGGTCGAGCGACGTCGTGCCGCCGAACCGTTCGACGAGCCCGACGACGAGGAACAGCGCCGTCTGCACGGTGATGTGGTGGACGACGTAGTAGATCGCCGCGGTCCAGCCGTGGGTGCTGCCGAGCGCGACGCCGAGCACCATGTAGCCGATGTGGCTGACGAGCGTGAACGACAGCAGTCGCTTGACGTCGTCCTGCGCGACGGCACCGAGGATGCCGACGACCATCGTCGCCAGCGCCACCCACATGAGGACCTCGTCCATGGCACCGCCGGGGAACAGCAGGCTCTGGGTCCGGATGATCGCGTAGACGCCGACCTTGGTGAGCAGGCCCGCGAACACCGCGGTGACCGGCGCGGGGGCCGTCGGGTAGGAGTCCGGCAGCCACGCGGACAGCGGGAAGACCGCCGCCTTGATGCCGAACGCCATGAGGAGCATGACCTGGAGGACGAGCCGCACCCCGGGGTCGACCTCCGGCAGGCGGATCGCGAGCTGCGCGAGGTTGACCGTGCCCGTCGTCGCGTAGACGCCGGCGATGGCGATGAGGAAGAGCAGCGAGGAGAGGATCGCGACGACGACGTAGATCGTCCCCGCGCGGATCCGCTCCTGCGTCCCCGAGAGCGTGATGAGCACGTACGACGCGGCGAGGAGGATCTCGAAGCCGACGTAGATGTTGAACAGGTCCCCCGAGAGGAACGCGTTCGCGACGCCCGCGGACAGCACGAGGTACGTCGGGTGGAAGATCGAGATCGGCGCGAACCGCTCCCCGTCCTCCCGGCCCTGCGCGAGGGAGTAGACGAGGACGCAGAGGATGACGACGGACGAGACCGTGAGCATGAGCGCCGACAGCCGGTCGGCGACGAGGTTGATGCCGACGGGTGCCGCCCAGTCGCCGACCTCGACGACGACGGGCCCGGAGTCGGCCATGACGAGCAGCGCACCGGACACGACCGCGACGGCCGCGAGGACGGCGACCGTGACGATGCGCTGCAGGCGCGGGCGCCGGTAGAGCGCGAGCGCGACGCCGGCGCCGAACAGCGGCAGCACGACGGGCAGGGGGACGAGCCAGCTCCAGTCGGTCGTCATCGGCCGTCCTCCCCGTCGTGCCGCACGGCCCCCGCGGGGATCTCGTCGAACGCCTCGCCCTCGCTCATCTCGTCGCGGGCGCTGGCGGCCTCCTCGTCGAGCGTCGTCGCCTCGGACTCGGTGTCGAGGTCCTCGAACGCGCGCTCGTCGCGTGCGGCGAGGCGCGCGATGCGGCGGTCCTCGACGTCGTCCTGCACCTCGTCGTGGCGGTGCAGCTGCCACGACCGGTAGGCCATGGCGAGGAGGAACGCCGTGAGGCCGAGGGTGATGACGATGGCGGTGAGGATGAGCGCCTGCGGCAGCGGGTCGCTCATGTCCTGCTCGTCGGTGACGCCGATGAGCGGCGGGCCGCCCGCGGCGCCCCCGGCGACGAGGATGAGCAGGTTCGTCCCGTTGCCGAGCATGATGATGCCGAGCAGGATGCGCGACAGGCTGCGCTCGAGGACGAGGTAGACCCCGACGGTGAAGAGCGCCGCGATCGTCACGACGAACACGATGTTGGGGGACATGTCGACGTCGATCACGGCGTGCCTCCGTCCCCGCCGCGCTCGGCTGCGGCCAGCCGCTCCGTGGCGCGCTGCTCGACCGTCCAGTCGATGCTGTCGGGCTCCCGCATCGTGAGGTCGTCCTCCCCGGACTCGGCGCGGCGGTCGATCTCCGCGCCGAGGCTGCGCAGGATGTCGAGTACGAGCCCGACGACGACGAGGTACACCCCGACGTCGAAGAACAGGCTGGTGACGAGGTGGACCTCGCCCCAGATCGGCACGGTGAACTCGAGGATCCACGACTCGAGGACGGTGCCGCCGACGAGCAGCGCAGCGAGCCCGACGCCCGCGGAGAGGAACAGGCCCGTGCCGAGCAGCACACCGGGCTGCACGGGAGCGGCCTCGCCGAGCTCGTACCGGCCGCCGGCGAGGTAGCGCACGACGAGGGCGATGCCGGTGACGAGGCCCGCGGCGAACCCGCCGCCGGGCTGGTTGTGCCCGCTGAAGAGCAGGAAGACGGAGTAGACGATCATCGTGTGGAACAGCAGCCGCACGACGACCTCGAAGATGACGGACCGGCGGTGCGGGGCGACCGTGCGCCCGGCACGCAGCCACTCACGTGCGCGTGACCCTGCGGCCCGCGCACCGGCGGCCGGAATCTTCATCGTGCCGCCACCGCGGCGCAGCGCCGCCATCGGGTCCGGGGCCCCGCCCCAGACTGCGCGGTCGGCGGGGGCCTCCCGCTCACGGAAGATCCGCCCGCCGCGCGCGGAGAGGAAGACGAGCGACGCGACGCCGGTGGCCGCCACGAGCAGCACCGAGATCTCGCCCATCGTGTCCCACGCGCGGATGTCGACGAGCGTGACGTTGACGATGTTCTTGCCGCCGCCGAACTCGTACGCCTCGGTCGCGAAGTCCTGCGAGACGGGCGCGTGCACCCGCGCGGACGGTGCGACGAGCGCGATCCCTGCGACGACGAGGCCGACCGCGAGGCCGAGCGCGAGCCGCAGCCACCGGGACGCGGCGAGCGGACGGTCGGAGAAGTACGGGGGGAGGCGGCGCAGCACGAGGACGAAGACGACGAGCGTCACCGTCTCGACGAGCACCTGCGTGAGGGCGAGGTCGGGCGCGCCGTAGAGGAGGAACATCCCGGCGATCGAGTAGCCGCTGATGCCCGCGAGGATGACGGCCTTGAGGCGGCGCCGGGCACGGGCCGCGAGCACGGCCCCGATGACCGCGACGGCGGCGAAGACGACCTGCGCGGCGTAGTCCCACGGACGCGTCGCCGTCGGCAGCGTCGTGCCGGTGAGCAGCGCGGTGCCGACGGCGACGACCCAGGTGACGAGGATGATGCCGAGGTACGCCGGCAGGGACCCGCGCTGGGTGACGGCGGTGACGTCGGCGGCGAGGTCGTCGAGCTTGCGCATCGAGCGCCGGTAGACGAGGTCGGCCTCGAGCAGGTGCGGCACGCGGGCCTGCCACCGCTCGACCTTGTCCCGTGCGAGGAACAGGAGCCCGCCGACGGCGAGCACCCCGACGGTGAGCCACAGGACGAGGCCGAAGCCGCCCCACAGCACGAGGTGGCCGGGCTCGCCGACGGTGAACGTCGACGCGTACGGCTGCAGGAGGTTCTCACCGAGGCCGGGCAGCAGCGCCGCCGCGAGCCCGAGGAACGCGAGCACGAGCGCCGGTGCGGTGAGGACGAACGACGGGCGGGTGACGTGGGCGGGCTCGACGTGCTCCTCGCCGCCTGCGGCGAGGGACGTCGTCGTCGCGACGCCCTCCTCGTCGCGGGTGCGCGAGAGCGGCACGAGCGCGGGCTTCGTCGCGAAGGCACCCCACCACCACCGCAGGCCGTACGCGACGGTGAGCGCGGACCCGACGACGACGGCACCGAGCACGACCCAGCCCATCGGCCCCTCGTCGAGGTGGGCGATGGCCTCGAGGCCGGCCTCCTTCGCGACGTACCCGGCGAACGGCGGCAGCCCGATCATCGAGGCGGTCGCCAGCCCACCGGCGAGCGCGGTCCACGGCAGCGCCCGGCCGACGCCGGACAGGCGCCGCAGGTCACGCGTGCCGCACGCGACGTCGACGGTGCCGACGACGAGGAACAGCGCGGCCTTGAACATCGCGTGCGCCCCGAGCATCGCCAGGCCGGCGAGCGCCGTGGCCTGCGTGCCGAGCCCGACGAGCAGGACGATGAGGCCGAGCTGGCTCACCGTGCCGAAGGCGAGGACGAGCTTGAGGTCGTGCTGGCGCAGCGCGCGGTAGCCGCCGAGCAGCAGCGTCCCGGCGCCGAGGACGACGATCGTCCAGCGCCACAGCGGCAGGTCGGCGTACGCCGGGGCGAACCGGGCGACGAGGTAGACACCGGCCTTCACCATGGCTGCCGCGTGCAGGTAGGCGCTCACCGGGGTCGGGGCGGCCATGGCCGCGGGCAGCCAGAAGTGGAAGGGGATGAGCGCCGACTTCGTCGCGGCGCCCGCCAGCAGGCACGCGACGGCGGCGACGACCGGCGCGCTCGTCGCCGGGGGCGGGTCGGCGAGCAGCGCGGACATCGAGTACGTGCCCGCGGCCTGCCCGAGGACGACGACGCCCGCGAGCATCGCCAGGCCGCCGGCGGTCGTGACGATGATCGCCTGCATGGCCGCGCGCCGGGACGCCTTGCGGTCCGCGTAGTGGCCGATGAGCAGGTACGACGTCACCGTCGTCAGCTCCCAGAAGACGAACATGAGGAGCATGTCGTCGGCCGTGACGAGACCGAGCATCGAACCGGCGAACGCGGTGAACACCCCGCCGAACCGCCCGAGGCCGGACGCCTTCGCGGAGAAGTAGGCCGCGCAGTAGACGAGGACGAGCGCGCCGACGCCGCCGACGACGACGGTCATGAGCCACGACAGCGTGTCGAGGCGGAAGCTCAGCTCGAGCCCGAGCGCCGGGACCCAGTCGACGACCTCGACGGGTCCTGTGCCGGCGCGGACCTCGCTCGTCCACGACAGCGCCCACACGGCGGCGGACGCGGGCGCCAGGGCGAGGGCCCAGAAGGCACGGCGGCCCCACCAGCGGACGAGCAGGGGCGCGGCGACGGCTGCTGCGAGGTGGATGGTCAGCAGCAGCAGCACGTCCGGCTCCGTCCTGTCGGGGCGGGTGGTCGGTCGGTTGGCGGCCGTCCCGTCGGCTGTGACGGCACGGGGGCGATCGGCCGGCGCGGGGCCGGGACCGGTCGGCCCGGTCGAGGGTGAGTGCGCCCGCACGCCGGGCGCAGGAACCTCAGGTGCAGGTCAGCGCCGGTGTGTCGGGTACGGGGGGACGTAGGGATGGTATCAACCGCCTCTGGGTGCGCCCGTCCGGGGGTCCGGTGACGATCGTCACCCGGCAGGGCGCCGGGGACGCGTCGACGACCCGCCGTGGGCACCGCCGCGGGCGTCGTGCCAGGGTGGCGGGGTGACCCCAGACGCCTACGTCGTCGGCTCCGGACCGAACGGCCTCGCCGGCGCCGTCACCCTCGCCCGGGCCGGTCTGCGCGTCGTCGTGCTCGAGGCCGAGCGCGGACCGGGCGGCGGCCTGCGGTCGTTCAGGCACGAGGGGTCGACGTTCGACCGGTACTCCGCGGTGCACCCGCTCGCGCTCGCGTCACCGTTCTTCCGGGCGTGGGGCCTGCAGCGGCGCGTGCCGTACGTCGTGCCCGACGTCTCCTACGCCCAGCCCCTCGGCTCCGACGCCGCGATCGCCTACCGCGACCTCGACGCGACGGCCGACGGGCTCGGTGCGGACGGTCCGCTGTGGCGGCGCACGTTCGGTCCGCTCGTCGCCCGCGCGGACGCGATGACGCGCGTCGCGCTGTCGCCCGTCGTCCGCGTCCCCGACGACCCGGTGACGCTCGCGCTGCTGGGGGCCGCGGCCCTCACGTCGTCCCGGTGGGG
>JAEXEM010000338.1 GCA_023401045.1 Actinomycetes bacterium | reverse complement strand
GCCCCGGTGGCTGGGAGCAGCGCGCGACGTCGCTGCAGATCGCGGGCCTCACCCCGCTGTCCACCGTCGACTGGCCGGGCAAGCTCGTCGCGACCGCCTTCCTGCAGGGGTGCCCGTGGCGCTGCACGTACTGCCACAACAGCGCGATCCTCGACCCCTGCCTCCCCGGAGTCGTCGCGTGGTCCACGGTGACGGACCTGCTGTCGCGGCGCCACGGCCTGCTCGACGGGCTGGTGCTGTCGGGCGGGGAGCCGACGCGGCAGGCGGCCGTCGTCGCAGCCGCGCGCGAGGTGAAGGAGGCCGGCTTCCTCGTCGGCCTGCACACGGCCGGCGCGTACCCGGCGCGGCTGCCCGCGCTGCTGCCGTACGTCGACTGGGTGGGCCTCGACATCAAGGCCCCGGCGTACCTCTACCGCACGATCACCCGGACGGGTGGAGCGACGACGAGCGCGGAGAAAGCGTTCGCGTCGCTGCGCCACGTGCTCGACAGCGGGGTCGACGTCCAGGTGCGCACGACCGTCGACCCGACGGTCATGACCGACGAGGACGTCGCCGAGCTGCGGGCCGTCCTCACCGACCTCGGCGTGCAGGACCACGTGCTGCAGGAGGTGCGGCCGGACGGCACGAGCGAGGAGTACCAGCAGGCCCTCGCCCGGGTGCGACGCGCCGCCGGATGACGTGACGCACTCCTCACCGGACACGCGCCCTGCGCGACGGGGCGTGGGGCCTCCAGGCCGGGATGCTTCAATGCTCGCGACCTACGGAGGTGAGTCGGTGGACGTGCAGGTGAGCACGCGCGACGTCGGTGCGCGCACCGTCGTCCACGTCGCGGGCGAGATCGACGTCTCGTCCGCCGACCGGGTGCGCGAGCAGGTGTCCGTCCTCGTCTCGCAGGGGCGCACCGACCTCGTCGTCGACCTGTCCGACGTCGGGTTCATGGACTCCACCGGCCTCGGCCTGCTCGTCGGGGTCCTCAAGCGGGTGCGCACCGCCGGCGGCCGGCTCGTCCTCGTCGTCGCCACCGACAAGCTCCGCAAGGTCTTCGAGCTCACGGGCCTCACGCAGCTCTTCACCATCCACGACTCCCTCGACGAGGCCCTCGCCGGCTGACCGCCGGGCGCGGGCTCGCGCCGGCAGCGCCGGTGCAGCCGGGATGCGACCTGCGTCACACCCCCCGCTAGACTCGCGGGGTCCGCGGCAACGAGGCCGTGGCCGAGGCGCGCTCACAGGGGGTGCGCGCCGGTGTGTCGAGGAGGATGCATGCAGCTCGGTGCCACGAGCATCACGATCGTCGCGGCCATCGCGGTGATCGCACTGGCGGCCCTCGTGGTCGCGGCGGTGCTCCGACGTCAGGTGCTCGCCGCGGGGGAGGGCACGGTCTCGATGCAACGGATCGCGCAGGCGGTCCAGGAGGGCGCGTCGGCGTACCTCAACCGGCAGTTCCGCACCCTCGCGCTGTTCGCGGCGATCGTGTGCGCGCTGCTCTTCCTGCTGCCGGGGGACTCCGGCGTCAAGGTGGGGCGCTCGGTGTTCTTCCTCCTCGGCGCCGCGTTCTCCGCGGCGATCGGCTTCCTCGGCATGTGGTTGGCCACGCGCGCGAACCTGCGCGTCGCCGCCGCGGCCGACGGACCGGACGGGCGCGCGGAGGGCGCCCGGATCGCGTTCCGTACCGGCGGCGTCGTCGGCATGGCGGTCGTCGGGCTCGGCCTGCTGGGTGCGGCCGCGGTCGTGCTGCTCTACGGCGGCGAGGCGCCGGCGGTGCTCGAGGGCTTCGGCTTCGGTGCGGCGCTGCTCGCGATGTTCATGCGCGTCGGCGGCGGCATCTTCACCAAGGCCGCCGACGTCGGAGCCGACCTCGTCGGCAAGGTCGAGCAGAACATCCCCGAGGACGACCCGCGCAACGCGGCGACGATCGCCGACAACGTCGGCGACAACGTGGGGGACTGCGCCGGCATGGCCGCAGACCTCTTCGAGTCGTACGCCGTCATGCTCGTCGCCGCGCTCATCCTCGGCCGGGCCGCGTTCGGCGAGGAGGGCATGGTCTTCCCGCTCGTCGTCACGGCCATCGGTGCGCTCGTCGCCGGTCTCGGCGTCGCCATCACCCGGGTGCGCGGCTCGGAGAGCGGCCTGACGGCCATCAACCGCGGGTTCTACGTCTCGGCGCTCGTCGGCGTCGTGCTCGCCGCGATCGCCGCGTACGTCTACCTGCCCTCGACGTTCGACAGCCTCACGGGCGGCACGGCGGGCCTGCAGGACCACGCGGGCGACCCGCGGCTCATCGCCTCGGTCGCCGTGCTCATCGGCGTCGTCCTCGCCGGCGTCATCCTCTGGGTGACCGGGTACTTCACCGGCACGACGAGCAAGCCGACGCTGCACGTCGCGCGCACCACCCTCACCGGCCCGGCGACCGTCGTGCTGTCCGGCATCGGCGTCGGCTTCGAGTCGGCCGTCTACACCGCGGGCATCATCGCGGCGGCCATCTGCGGCGTCTTCCTCATCGCCGGAGGCTCGGTGCCGCTCGCGCTGTTCCTAATCGCGCTCGCCGGGTGCGGGCTGCTCACCACCGTCGGCGTCATCGTCGCGATGGACACGTTCGGCCCGGTGAGCGACAACGCGCAGGGCATCGCCGAGATGTCCGGCGACGTCACCGCCGAGGGTGCCCAGATCCTCACCGACCTCGACGCGGTCGGGAACACGACGAAGGCCGTCACCAAGGGCATCGCCATCGCGACGGCCGTGCTCGCCGCGACCGCCCTGTTCGGCTCGTACGCCGACGCGGTCCGTGAGGCGCTCGGCAAGGTGACCGGCGACGTCGGGGGCGACCTCGTCGCGGCGATGATGTCGTACGACATCATCAGCCCGGTCACGCTCGTCGGCGTCATCCTCGGCGGCGCGACGGTGTTCCTCTTCTCCGGGCTGGCGGTCGACGCGGTCACCCGCGCCGCCGGTGCCATCGTCTTCGAGGTGCGCCGCCAGTTCCGTGAGATGCCCGGCATCATGACCGGCGACGTCCGCCCTGAGTACGGCCGGGTCGTCGACATCTGCACCCGGGACTCGCTGCGCGAGCTCGCCACCCCCGGTCTGCTCGCGGCGTTCGCGCCGATCGCCGTCGGCTTCGGCCTCGGGGTCGGCCCGCTCGCCGGGTTCCTCGCCGGCGCCATCGGTGCCGGTGTGCTCATGGCCGTGTTCCTCGCGAACTCGGGCGGCACGTGGGACAACGCGAAGAAGATCATCGAGGACGGCAGCTACGGCGGGAAGGGCTCGCCCGCCCACGCCGCGGCCGTCATCGGCGACACCGTCGGGGACCCGTTCAAGGACACCGCCGGCCCCGCGATCAACCCGCTCATCAAGGTGATGAACCTCGTGTCGGTGCTCATCGCGCCGGCGGTCGTCGCGGTCTCGGTCGGTGACGACGCGAACCACGTCGTGCGCCTCGGCATCGCGGTCGTCGCGACGGCCATCGCGTTCGGGGCGGTCATCGCCTCCCGGCTGCGCGCCGCGCGGGTCGACCGCGAGGGACGTCTCGAGCACGAGGCGCAGCTTGTCGGCTGACACGTCGCCCCACCCGGACGCCCGGTCCCGCGAGGGGCCGGGCGTCCGTGCGTGCGGGACGCGACGGCCCGTCGGCGTCGGCGCCCCGCACCGGCTGCACGTCGGCGTCAGCGGCGCAGCGGGTACGTCAGCGTGACCGGCTGGGAGTCCTCGTCCGTGCCGATCGTCGCGGCCAGCGTGAGCGTCGCGCTGTCGCAGGTGACGTCGGACAGCGTCGGCGGCAGCACCTCGACGGCGTCGTCCGCCGAGCCGTCGGGCACCTCGACCGGGTCGCCGGCGAGGGTCGCGGTCGTCTCGGCCTCGAGGGCGTCGGTGACGAGGTCCTCGACGTAGAGCTGCTCGCCGTCGAGCCGCCACGTCCCCGTCACGGAGCCGCGGAACACCGTGCGCGACGAGAGGGCGCCGCCCTCGACCTCGACGTCGAGGTCCCGGGCCGAGTCGACCTCCGCGCCGAAGGCGCCGCCGTCCGAGAGCTCCCAGCGTGCGGCGCCCGCGAGCGTGAGGCCGTCGTCGCCGAGCAGCGCGCGCAGCGGCTCCTGCATCGCGGCCGCGTCGAGCCACCAGGTGCCGACGACGCACTGCTCCGTCGTGCCCTCGAACGGCCCCGGCGACGCGCTCGGCGCGGGGGTGAGGAGACCGGCGGTCGGGGTGCCGTCGGTGGGGCTGTCGGTGTCGTCCCCGGTGCAGCCCGTGAGGGCGACGACGGCCACCGCCGCCGGCACCAGTGCTCGCGTCAGCCGCACGCGGCCCTCCTCGTCGTCGTGCGCCCGCGGGCGCGTCCCGGTCGTGGGCCACCAACGTACGTCAGCGGCCCCCGGTGACCGCGCGCCGGGGGACCGGTACGCTCCCCGCACGCCCGGACGGACGGAGAGATCATGGACGAGCGCGACGTCGGCACGCTGCGCGTCATGACCTACAACCTGCGCGGCCTGCGCCAGGAGGTCGACGCGCTCGTCGAGGTCGTCCGCGCCGCGCGACCGGACGTGCTCGCAGTGCAGGAGCCGTCCCGTGGCCTCACCGGGCGTCGTCGCATGCGGCGGTTCGCCGAGCGCACCGGCATGCGGATCGCCGTCGCGGGCGGTGGTGCGCGCACGACCGCGCTGCTCGTCGCCCCGCACCGGCGCGTGCACGAGGCGCGCGGGCTGCGGCTGCCGTGGCAGCTCGGGC
>JAEXEM010000271.1 GCA_023401045.1 Actinomycetes bacterium | reverse complement strand
GCGACGGCCCGTGGACGCCGGTCCGCGGGCCGTCGCGCCGGCGTGGGCGGTCGCGAGGCTGCGACGACGGTCACCTCGTGCCCGAGAGCCCGGGGACGGCACGGGCGGGCCGGGCCGTGCGGCGCGGTGCGCCGGTCCGGCGGGTCAGCCGTAGTACTCGCCGTCGGCCTTGACGCCCTTGATGTACTCCCAGTGCCACGGCTCGAACGGCCCGGAGCCGCCGCGCTTGGCCCACGTGGGGTTCTCCCACCCGTAGACCGGGCCGTTGTCGTTGAGCCACTGCCAACGGGCACCCGACGTCTGGACGCCGCAGAGGTCGATCGCGAGCCCCCAGCCGTGGTTGCTCTTGCCGGGCGTGGCGGCCAGGCCGCCCTTCTGCGCCTTGAGCGTGCGCTGCGAGGCGAGCGTGCGGTACCCGTCGCTCAGGCACAGGTCCGTGCCGAAGCGGGTGACGTGCGCCTCGTTGAGCTCGGCGAGGGCGACCGCCGCGTCGGCACGCAGCTGGTTGCGCCCGTCCCACAGCGTGCACAGGTCCTTCGTCGCGAGCAGGCCGTTCGCCCCGGCGGGGCGCACCGAGCCGTCGCAGCCGGGCAGCGGCGAGCGGTCGGCGTCGCGCGAGGCGTCCGCGAGACCGCGCAGGCGGGTCGTGCCGTCCGCCGAGACGAGCGGCGTCGGGGGCAGGTCGGAGACCGGGCGCGCGGTGAGCGCGGTGACGGTCGACGGGAGCGAGGGGTCGACCGCGGCGGCCTGCGGGACGATCTCGCCGTCGGCGAGACCCTGCGAGACGGGCACGACGACGGTGACGCACACGAGCGCGGCGAGGACGCCGGCACGACCGGCGACGGTGGTCGCCCTGCGCCGCGGCTGCTCCTCGGCGGCGGCCGTCACGGCCGGCAGCGCCTGGGTGCTCGAGTCGCGACGCACCGGGACCTCGGGGACGACGACGCCACCACGGACGCGCTGACGGCGCACCCGTGACGTCGGTTCCGCCCGGTGGGATCCCACGACATCTCCGCTCTGCTCGTCCCGCTCGACATCGGCTCCCCCCGATGCGGTCACGAAACCATAACGGCACCGGGCACCCCGGACCAAGACCCCGCCGGGTTCGTCACAGACCCAGCCCGGACACATCGGACGACTCGCCGAAGGACACGCCCGGACGTTCACCCTTCTCTCACACGTCCAGGTGACGGCGCGTGGCGCCCGTCAGGGCAGCTGACCCCGCTGCATCGCGTCCCGGACCTCCCCGACGAGCTCCTCGAGGATGTCCTCGAGGAAGACGACGCCGACCGTGCGCCCCGCGTCCTCGACCCGCGCGAGGTGCGTGCCCGAGCGCTGCATCGCCGCGAGGGCCGACTCCACCTCGTCCCCCGGAGCGACGACCGCGAGCGCCCGCACCCGCCACGCCGGCACGGGCTGGGCCCTGGTCGCGTCGTCCGCGTAGAGGACGTCCTTGATGTGGAGGTACCCGGCCGGTCGGCCGGCGGGGTCGACGACCGGGAAGCGGCTGAAGCCGGTCCGGGCGACGAGGTGCTCGATGTCGTCCGGGGTGCTCGTCGCGTCGACCGTCACGAGCCCGTCGACCGGGACCATGACGTCCGCCGCGGTGCGGTCGGAGAACTCGATCGCGCCGTGCAGCAGTCCCTGCTCGTCGGCGAGGAGCCCCTCGGCCTGCGAGCGCTCGACGATCGACTGCACCTCCTGCGCGGTGAACGCCGACGCCACCTCGTCCTGCGGCTCGACGCGGAACAGCCGGAGCACGTGGTTGGCGAGCCAGTTGAGCGCGCCGATGACGTGGCGCAGCGCACGGGCCACCCACACGAGCGGGGGGCCGAACAGGAGGACCGCGCGGTCCGGCCCCGCGACCGCGAGGTTCTTCGGCACCATCTCCCCCAGCACGACGTGGAGGTAGACGACGACGAGCAGCGCGAGCACGAAGGCGATGGGGTGAGTGAACGCGTCGGGCACCCCGAGGGCGTGCAACGGGCCCTCCACGAGGTGGGCGATCGCGGGCTCCGCGACGAGGCCGAGGCTCGTCGAGCAGACGGTGATGCCGAGCTGGGCCGCGGCGAGCATGAGCGAGACGTGCTCCATCGCCCACAGCACGGTGACCGCGCGCCGGTCTCCCGCCTCCGCGAGCGGCTCGACCGCCGAGCGGCGGGCCGACATGAGGGCGAACTCCGCCCCGACGAAGAACGCGTTCGCGGCGAGCAGCGCGACCGCGAGGACGAGCGCGAGGGTGCTGTCCATCAGCCCTCACCCTCCTCGTCGGCGCGCTCGACGAGCCGCACCCGGGCGACCCGGCGCCGGTCCATCCGCTCGACCCGGAGCAGCAGCCGCCCCTCGACGACCTCGTCACCCACCTGCGGGACCCGCCCGAGCCTCGCCATGAGCAGGCCGCCGACGGTCTCCCACGGGCCGTCGTCGGGCAGCCGCAGCCCGGTGGCCTCGTGCACCTCGTCCGGGCGCAGGACTCCCGGCAGCTCCCACGTGCCGTCGGCGAGGCGGGCGACGGACGGCCGGGTCCGGTCGTGCTCGTCGGCCACCTCGCCGACGAGCTCCTCGACGACGTCCTCCAGCGTGACGGCGCCGGACGTCCCGCCGTACTCGTCGACGACGAGTGCCATCTGCAGCCCCTGCGCGCGCAGCTCGACGAGCAGCGGCCCGAGGCCGACCGTCTCCGGCACGCGGGGCGCGTCGCCCATGAGGGCGGCCGCGGGGACCTCGGCCCGCCGCTCGTGGGGCACGGCCATGGCCTTGCGCAGGTGGACGAGACCGACGACGTCGTCGAGGGAGTCCCCGATGACGGGGAACCGCGAGTGGCCGGTACGCCGGGCGAGCGTCATGACGTCGGCGGCGGTGTCGTCGCGGCGTACGACGACGAGCCGTGTGCGGTCGGTCATGACGTCGACCGCGGTGAGCGTGCCGAAGTCGATCGAGTTCGTCAGGAGGGCCGCGGTGGCGGGGTCGAGCGTGCCGCGCTCGGCCGAGCGCCGGACGAGCGACGCGAGCTCCGCCGGGGAGCGCGCCCCCGAGAGCTCCTCGCGCGGCTCGACGCCGACACGCCGGAGCAGGCGGTTGGCGGTGCCGTTCGTCAGGGCGATGACGGGGGCGAGCGCGCGCGTGAAGCCCACCTGGAACGGCGCGACGGTCCGTGCGGTGCCGAGCGGGCGCGCGATGGCGAAGTTCTTCGGCACGAGCTCGCCGAAGAGCATGGAGAACCCGTTGACGAGGACGATCGCGAGGACCCCGGCGGCGGCGCCGGCGACTGCTCGCGCGAGTCCCGCGTCCTCGAGCCCGAGGCCGAGCAGGCGTACGACCGCGGGCTGCGTCGTGTACCCGAGGAGCACGGTCGTCAGCGTGATGCCGACCTGGGCACCGGAGAGCTGGGTGGACAGCCGCCGCAGCGCCCCGAGCACCGACCTGCTGCGACCGTCGCCCGGGTGGGCCTGGCGCTCGACGAGGTCGGGGTCGAGCGTGACGAACGAGAACTCGGCGGCGACGAACACCGCGGTGCCCGCGGTGAGGAGCACGCCGAGCCCGACGAGCAGCCAGTCCGTCAGCATCCGCGGACCTGCCGACACGGCGCGCCGGCCGACGGGACGGCGGCGGGGAGGGGCGGGGTGAGCACGACGACGGCGACGCGTGCCGTCCCGGGGTGGGTCCCGCGCCGCGGCGCGCGCAGGCGCGCGGGGCGACGCGGGCAGCGACTGGGGCTGCTCATGGTGGCGCCATCCTACGGACGAACCCGTCACCCTCGCCGGGCGGCGGCCCCCGTCTCTCCGGGTGCGTGTGACACGCTGGGGCCATGGTCACCAGCGTCTCGCGCCAGGGCGCCACCACCGTGCTCGTCGTCGAGGACGAGCCCGCGATCGCCCAGGCCATCGTGCACCGGTTCACCGCGGAGGGCTGGGCCGTCGAGGCCGTCGGGGACGGGCCGGCCGGCGTGGCCGCCGCGGCCCGGCTCAACCCGGACGTCGTCGTGCTCGACGTCATGCTGCCGGGCATCGACGGTCTCGAGGTGTGCCGCAGGATCCAGGCCGAGCGGCCCGTGCCGGTGCTCATGCTGACGGCGCGCGACGACGAGACGGACATGCTCGTCGGCCTCGGCGTCGGCGCCGACGACTACATGACGAAGCCGTTCTCGATGCGCGAGCTCGTCGCGCGCACGAAGGTGCTGCTGCGCCGCACGGAGCGCGCGGCGCGTGCGGCCGAGCTCGCGGCGGTCCAGCTGCCGGACCCGCCGCTCGTCGCCGGCGACGTGACGATCGACACCGCGCAGCGGCGCGTGCAGCGCGCCGGCACCGAGGTGCACCTCACGCCGACGGAGTTCGAGCTGCTGCTCACGCTGGCCTCCTCCCCGCGCACGGTGCTCACGCGGGAGCGGCTGCTCGCCGACGTGTGGGACTGGGTCGACGCGAGCGGCACGCGCACGGTCGACTCCCACATCAAGGCGCTGCGCCGCAAGCTCGGGCCGGACCTCATCCGGACCGTCCACGGCGTGGGGTACGCCTTCGAGCCGGCCGGGGAGCCGGCACCCGCGGAGGACGGACGGCCGTGACGCCCCCGCCCGTGCCCGCCCGTCACGCGCGCGGGAGCGGCCGGTGGCGCCTGCCGGACCTGCGTCCGCTCGACCCGCTCGGGAGCATCAAGCTCAAGCTCGGCGTCATCGTCGCCGGGGCGGTCACCCTCGCCGCGGTCGTCATCTGGTTCGGCTACGGCCGCGCGCTGGGACCGAGCCGGACCCTGCCGTTCGCTGTCGCGCTGTCCCTGCTCCTCACCCACCTGCTCGCGCGCGGCATGACCTCGCCGCTGCGGGAGATGACGGAGGCGGCCCGGGCGATGGCGGGCGGCGACTACACCCGCCGTGTGCGCTCGACGAGCCGCGACGAGGTCGGGCAGCTCGCCGACGCCTTCAACCGCATGGCGGACGACCTCGAGCAGCAGGACACGTTCCGCCGCGAGCTCGTCGCCAACGTCTCGCACGAGCTGCGGACGCCGGTCACGGCCCTGCAGGCGCAGCTCGAGAACATGGTCGACGGCGTGAGCGAGCCCGAACCGGCGACCCTCGAGGCCGCGCTCGCGCAGACCGAACGCCTGTCACGCCTCGTGTCGTCGCTGCTCGACCTGTCGAGGCTCGAGGCGGGGGCGATGACCCTCCAGGTCGAGGAGGTGCACCTCGGCCGGTTCCTCCAGGAGGCCGCCGACCAGGCGGCCCTCGTCGGCGCGGAGAAGCACCTGCGCTTCCCCGTCGACGTCTCGCCGCCGGAGCTGACGGTGCCCGCCGACCCCGAGCGGCTCCACCAGGTCGTCGCCAACCTCGTCCAGAACGCCGCGCGCCACTCCCCTCCCGACGACGAGGTGCGGCTCGTGGCGCGCCGCGACGGGCGCGAGGTGCGCATCGACGTCGTCGACCACGGCCCGGGGATCGCCGAGGACCAGCGCGCGCACGTCTTCGAGAGGTTCGTCCGCGGCAACACCCCGCTGACCGGCCAGCGGTCGACCGGGGGCACCGGCCTCGGCCTGGCGATCGTGCGGTGGGCGGTCGACCTGCACGGCGGTTCGGTCGAGGTCGCCGACGCCGGCCCCGGGTGCACGATGCGCGTGCGGCTGCCCGCGGAGCGGACACGCTCGGGCCCGCCCTCCGAGACGGCCGTCCCTGCGTCTTGAGCCCCGGCGCAGCGCGGCTTGCCCCCTGGTTTCCCGGTGATTGCCCAGGTGTTGACCCCGGGCGGCCGTCAGGGTGAAGAGGGCGCGCAGATCACGTCGGCGTGCCGAGCACAAGGGACGGTGGACCCCCGGAACCACGTAGTGTTGTCGTCAACAGAACTGGCGACGGCGCGGTCCCTGCACCGCGCACCGGAAGTGGGCGATCCCAGCGTGACGCAGAACGCGCAGTCCGACTCCACCCGTGCCGACTTCGGCGCGAACGAGTGGCTCGTGGACGAGCTCTACGAGCAGTACAAGAAGGACCGGAACGCGGTGGACCCCGCGTGGTGGGACTTCTTCGAGGGCTACCGGCCCGGGACGACGGCCGCCGGCAACGGCGAGACGGCCGGATCGGTCCCGGCGCCCGCCGCGCCCCCGGGCGGCGCCGCCC
>JAEXEM010000183.1 GCA_023401045.1 Actinomycetes bacterium | reverse complement strand
GCCCCGGCCGTGCCCTCGACGCCGCAGCCCGTGGCGGAGCAGCGTGTGGCGCCGTCCTGGTCGCCGCCCGCGTGGGCCGCCGCCCCGGCCCCCGCGCCGACGACGACGGTCCCCAGCCCGTCGTTGCCGCCGTCGGTCGCCCCGCGTGTCGGGACGCTCGACGACGAGGTGGCCGCGATGCTCGCGCTCCGCTCCGACATCCAGGAGCAGGCGCTCTCCGAGCTCAGCCAGCTCTCGGCCTACCGGCCGAGCGCCGTCGGCTCCGGTTCCGCGGAACGGCTCACCAAGCGCGTGCCGAGTGCGATCCCGGCAGCGCCGGCGCCGACCCCCGAGCAGCCCGTGCAGCGTGACGCCGACCAGCTGCGCTCGCGTCTCTCGAGCTTCCAGTCCGGCACGTCTCGCGGGCGGCGCGCCGCGACCGGCCAGCCCGGCGGTGACTCGTGATCCGTCCGACCCGTTCCCCCGGTGGCCCCCGTGGCGCCGTGGCCACCCCGCCCGCAGTCGGCTCTGACTGCACCATGAAGGAGGAAGTGTGACCGCGCTCAGCACCGAGGCAGCCAACTTCGGCTGGCTCCTGGACAACTTCGTCCGGACCGTGCCCGGCACTCGCCACACGCTCGTGGTGTCGGCCGACGGTCTGCTCATGGCGATGTCCGAGCAGCTCGACCGCACCAGCGGCGACCAGCTCGCGGCCATCGTCTCCGGCATGTCGAGCCTCACGCGTGGGGCGTCCCGGCAGCTGCGTGCGGGGGAGGTGCGTCAGGCGATCATCGAGATGGACAACCTCTTCCTCTTCCTCATGAGCGTCTCGAACGGCTCCGTCCTCGCCGTCGTCGCCGAGGCGTCGTGCGACGTCGGGCTCATCGGCTACGAGATGGCGATGCTCGTCTCGCGCACCGAGGCGACCCTGACCCCGCAGCTCATCTCCGAGATGCGTGGCCAGCTCCCCGTCGACGGCGCGACCCGGGCCCCCGTCGCCTGAGGGAACCCACGATGAGCGAACACGTCGAGTACGAGGCACGAACGGTCCGGCCCTACGCCGTGACCGGCGGCCGCGTGCGCTCGGCACGCTCCGACCTGCCGCTCGAGGCGCTGGTCGAGGTCATGCCGGGCGCCGTGGCGAGCACGGGCCTGACACCTGAGAAGCGCGCGATCATCCAGCACGCGTCGGCCGGGTACATCTCGGTCGCCGAGCTGTCGGCGCTGCTCCACCTGCCGCTCGGAGTGGTCCGGATCATCGTGTCCGACCTCACCGACGCCAACTACGTGCGCGTGCACACCTCACAGCCGGTCGAGGTCAACACCGGTGAAAGCCCCGCCCTGTCCCTGAGCGTGCTGGAGAGTGTTCTCAATGGCATTTCCGCCCTCTGACGCCGCCGTCGCCGCTCCGGCGGGAGCCGCGGGCGCCGTCGCACCCACCGTCGTCAAGATCGTCGTCGCGGGCGGCTTCGCCGTCGGCAAGACGACCTTCATCGGCTCGATCTCCGACATCGAGCCGCTCAACACCGAGGCCGCGATGACCGAGCACTCCGTGGGCGTCGACGACGCCGGCGGCGTGACGGACCGCAAGACGACCACGACGGTCGCGATGGACTTCGGTCGCATCGCGCTGCCGGGCTCGCTGTGGCTCTACCTGTTCGGCACCCCGGGCCAGGACCGCTTCCTCTTCATGTGGGACGACCTGGTGCGCGGTGCGATCGGTGCGGTCGTCCTCGTCGACACCGACCGGCTCGACCAGTGCTTCCCGGCCGTCGACTACTTCGAGTCGCGCGGCATCCCGTTCGTCGTGGGCGTCAACTGCTTCGACGGGATCGCCAAGCACCAGCTCGACGACGTCCGCGAGGCGCTCGCCATCCCCGCCCACGTGCCGGTGCTCTACACCGACGCGCGGTCGCGTGCGGCGACCAAGCAGGCGCTCATCGCGCTCGTGCAGCTCGCCATGGAGCGTCTGCGCCAGCGGTGAGCACTGCACCACCCGCGAGCCGCCCGACCCCAGCAGGGGCCCGCCCCACGCGCGTTACCCCCGGCCCCCCCGGCGAGGATGGTGCGGTGCACCCGCTCGGCCTCCTCCCGTCCGTCGAGGCGGTCCTCGCCCACGACCCCGTGGCCGAGGTGTTCGTCGACGGGTCGGCCCTCAGCCGGTACCTGCCGGCGGCTCCCGAGGCGCGTGCGTGGGCGGTGTGGGCCGCCGAGCACGAGCCCGCGGCGGTCGTCTCGCAGGTGTCGGTCCTCGAGGCGCGCGTCACCGCGGGCTTCCTCGGCCCGGAGGCTGTCCTCGCCCTCCTCGACGTGCTCGTCCGGCTGCCGCGCATGCGGCTGTCCGACCAGGCGCTGCGGCGCGCGGTCCTCCTGCCGGAGACGCTCTCGCCGTTCACCGCGCTCAACGTCGGCGCGGCCCAGGCGCACGCCGGGGTGCGGGCGCTCGCGACGTACGACCCGGTGGCGGCGCGTGCGGCGTCGCGGGTCGGCCTCGAGATCGTGACGCCGGGTCGGCCCCCCGGGTGGTGGCAGGGCTGAGCCCGGCGGGCCGCCCCCGTGCGCGGCCGCACGTCCGGGCGCGGTGGCACGCCCCGCGGCGTCGTCAGCACCGCCGTGTCGGCGGCGCCCGCCAGACTGGGGCCATGCCCCCCGAGGACGTGCCCTTCGACGACGACCGCCACGCCCCCCGCTGGCACGTGCGCCCCCCGCACGGCTGGGTGAACGACCCCAACGGCGTCGGCCGGTGGGACGACCGCTGGCACGTCATGTACCAGTGGAACCCGCACGGCACGACGTGGGGGTCGATCCACTGGGGCCACGCGAGCTCGCCCGACCTGCTGCGCTGGGAGCACGAGCCGGTGGCGCTGGCGCCGCGGCCTGGCGGCGTCGACGCGGCCGGGGCGTGGAGCGGGGTCGCGGTCCACGACGACGGGGACGTCGCGCTCGTCTACTCCGCGGCGCGCGACGACGCCGCCAGCGCCGGCGTGGCCGTCGCACGCCGTGGCCCGGACGGCGGCTGGCGGCAGCCGGACCGGCTCACCGTCCCGCACCCCGCGGTGCCCGGCGTGACGGAGGTCCGCGACCCGTTCCTCCTCACGGTCGACGGCCGCCGGCTCGCCGTGCAGGGGGCCGCCGTCGCGGGCGTCGGCGGCGTCCTCGCCTACGAGGTGACGGACCTCGACGACTGGCGTCCGCTCGGCACGCTCCTCACGGCCGCGGACGTCCCGGCGGGCCTCGACGCACCGGGCCGCGTGTGGGAGTGCCCCCAGCTCGTCGAGGTCGACGGCGTGTGGGTGCTCCTCGTGTCGTGGTTCGACCGCGACGTCGTCCCCGAGCGGCTCGGGGTGACGGCGTTCACCGGGCGGCTGCACCTGACGTCCGACGGTGCGCGGTTCGAGGTCGAGGGCTCCTGGCCGCTCGACGAGGGCCCTGACCTCTACGCCCCGCACGTCCACGTCGCCGACGGTCGCGCGCTCGTGTGGGGCTGGGCCTGGGAGGGCACGCGCCCCGGGGCGTTCACGCGCTCGGCGCACGAGATCGCGGCGTCGGGATGGGCGGGCACGCTCACCTGCCCCCGCGAGCTCGTCGTGCGGGCCGGGCGACCGGTCCTCGTGCCGGCGCGTGAGCTCGCCGGGCTGCGGGGCGCGCCGCTGCCGGTGGGGAGGCGGGACGGTGCGGCGGAGCTGCTGACCGACGAGGTCGCGTGGCGCGCGGCCGCTGTCGGCGACGTGGCCGTGCTGCTCGTCGACGACGCCGGGGAGGTACCGGTGTGGGTCGGCGACGGCCCCGTCGAGATCCTCGCCGACGGCTCCCTGCTCGAGGTGTTCCGGCCGGCCACGAGCACGACCCTGCGGGTGTACCCGCGCGGCGGGCAGCGGTGGTGCGTGCTCGCCGGGGGCGGGCTCGAGGCGCAGGTGCTGCGGGTGCCGCCGGCCTGAGCGTGTGTGGGCGCGGGCGCGGCCTACCATGCAGGTCATGAGGCTCGACCCCGACTTCGTCGACGCACCGCCGCGCCGCGACCCGTCCGCACCGCCCGAGGACTTCCCGAGCGAGACCCACGAGGAGCGCCTCGCGACCGCGCAGCGGATGCGCGCCGCGGTGACGGGCCAGTTCGGCCCCGTACCCGCCCCGGGGGCCGACCGGGAGGACCTCGAGGTCCCGACGCGCGCAGGGTCGATCCGCGCCCGGCTCTACCGCCCGGAGGCCGGGGTCGACGGCCCGGGGTTCGTCGTGTGGGTGCACGGCGGCGGGTTCGTCCTCGGTGACCTCGACACCGCCGAGCACACCGCGGCCGAGCTCGCGCGGGTCGCCGGTCTGCCGGTCGTCAGCCTCGACTACCGCCGCGCCCCGGAGCACCCGTTCCCCGCGCAGATCGAGGACTGCCAGGACGCGGTCGCGTGGCTCACCGGTGACGGCGGCGCCGACCTCGGCCTCACCGGCCCGTTCGCCGTCGCCGGCGACTCCGCGGGCGCGTCGATCTCGCTCGCACTGTGCCAGCTCGCCGCCCGCGGGCAGGGCGCCCGACCGGACTTCGTGCTCGCCGCCTACCCGGACGTCGACCACGTCGAGACCCACGCCGCGGCCGCCAGCCAGATCGGGCGGCTCTTCGAGCGCTCGTACCTGCCCGACGACGCCGCCCGCACCGACCCGCTCGTCTCGCCGGTGCTCGCCGCGCCCGAGGTGCTCGCGGCACTGCCGCCGACCCTGCTCCTCATCGCCGAGGCCGACGGCTTCCGCCCGGCCGAGGAGACCTTCGCCGAGCGCGCCCGCGCCGCCGGTGCGACGGTCTGCGTGCTCACCGCCGGTGGCATGCCGCACGGGTTCCTCGACCAGACGTGGCGGTCCCCGATCGCGCGCGGCCTCGCCGTCGCGGTCTTCGCGGCCGTCGGCCACGGGGTGCGCGAGGCGCGCTGAGCCACCTCCGCCCGGTCCTGACG
>JAEXEM010000156.1 GCA_023401045.1 Actinomycetes bacterium | reverse complement strand
CCTCGGAGCTGCGACCCTCGCGCTGCGCCTCGTCACACCGGCGGGCAGGCTCGCCGACGCGCTCGCGAGCCGCAGCACCTCGCTCGTCGCGCCGCTCGCCGCCTGGCAGGTCGCGCGCCGCCCCGGGACGACCGCCGGCACCTCGCTCGTCGTCGTCCTCACGGTGACCGTCGCGACGTTCACGCACGGGTTCCTCGGGACGTGGACCGCCTCCCAGCTCGCCCAGGTCGACCTCGCCGTCGGTGCCGACGGCCGGGTGACGACCGGTCTGCGCACGACGGCCCTCCCCGAGGCCGAGCTCGTGCGCTCGGTGGTGACGGACCCCGACGTGCGCATCGACCCGGTGGTCGACCGGCAGGTGTCGATCGGCCGCACGTCGTCCGGCGGCTTCGGCAGCGGGTCCTCGACGGGCGCGCACCTCGTCGCCGTCGACACCGGTGCACCCGAGGCGCTGCGGGGGCTCACCGGGACCGACAGCACGTGGGCGGACGTCGTCGCGGACCTGGGCCGGTCCGGCTCCGGCGAGGAGCAGGCGTCCGAGGAGCCCGTCGGCCCGCTCCTGCCGCAGGACGCCGACCAGCTCTACGCCACCGTCTCCATCGAGACCTTCCCGCACGCCACGGGCACCGCCCACGTGAGCATCGCGCTCGAGGACGAGTGGGGCGTGGGCACGTGGGTGTCCACCGCCGAGCTGCCGGTCAACGCCGGCCCTCTGACGCCGTCCGTACGTGTGCCGGCGGGCGCGGGCCGGCTGCGCGTCGTCGGCGTGAGCGTCACGGTCTCGCCGCTGGTGCGCACGGAGCCGCCCGCACCGGGCACCAGCCGGGGGCCGACGACCTACCAGCTGGGGACCTCGCTGCACAGCCTCGAGACGTTCCCGCTCGGCTCCGGGCCGTGGTCGACGTCCGGCACCCCCGTGCCGCTCGAGGAGGGGCTCACGTGGCACGGCGGCACCATCTTCCCCTCGTCGTCGGGACTCGTGCTGCCGGAGACCGCCCAGGTCCCGGAGCGCTCCGGCCTGCCGGCGGAGGCGGTCGTCTTCACGGGGCTCTACAGCGAGGCGCGCGGCGGCGGCAGCGTCGTCGTCGCGCACGCCTGGCCCGCGCACGAACGGCTCGGGGCCGTCGTCAGCGAGTCGCTCGCCGGGGAGCTCGAGCTCGTCGCCGGGCGCGACGTCGTCCTCGAGGTCGCCGGCGTCGAGGTCCCGATCCGCGTCGAGGCGCTCGTCCCGCACCTGCCGGGCGCCCCGCGTGGGCACGCCGTCCTCGTCGACCGGGACGCGCTGTCCCGTGCCGTGCTCGAGCGGGTCGGCTACGACGCCATGCTCGACGGGTGGCGCCTCACCGGGGAGGCGGACGCAGTCGCCGAGGTCGCCGAGCTGCTCGGCAAGACCACGGGCGGTGCCGCGACGCTGCGCGCCACCGAGCGCACGGCAGCCGTCGGTGGTCCGCTCGTCGTCGCGCTGCCCGCCTCGCTCACTCTCGCCACCGGGTCCGCGGCGCTGCTCGTGCTCGTGGGGCTGGGCACGGCAGCCGCCTCCGCGGTGCGTGCACGGCGCCTCGAGACGGCCCGTGTCCAGGCTCTCGGCGCGCCCCGCTCGGCGGTCGTCGCCGGCCTCGTCGGGGAGCACGCACTGCTCGTGCTGCTCGGCACGCTCGCCGGCCTCGGCATCGGCTACGGCGCCGCTGCACTGGTCTCGCCGCTCCTCACCGCCTCCCAGGACGGCCGACGACCCGTCCCGGAGGTCGTCCTGCAGTGGCACTGGGGCGCCGAGGTGCTGCTCGCCGCGGCCCTGGCGCTCGCTGCCGGCGCGGTCGTCGTCCTGCTGACCACCACGCTCGTGCGCCGCGCCTCCGGCGCGCTCCTCAGGCTCGGAGACGACCGATGACCGCGACGACCAGCCTGCGCGCGACCCTCGCCGACGGTGTGCTCGTCAGCCGCCGGCGCGCCGCCCGCGACACCGCCCTGCTGAGCGTCGGTGCACTGCTGCTGCTCACGTCGTTCGCCCTCGCGATCGCCACCCCCCGCCTCGCCGACCGTGCGGCGGACGACGCGGTGCGGGACACGGCGGCCGCGGCCGGGAGCCGGATGGACCTCGTCGCGCGCCAGGCGGAGTACCCGAGAGCCGAGACGCCGACGGAGCTGTGGCACAGCAGCGCCCTGTGGCTCGACGGGAACTTCCACGGCCCCGTCGAGCCGACCGTCCTCGTCGCCACCTCCAGCAGCAGGTCCGTCGAGGTCGGCGACGAGAAGTACGGCGTGCGCTTCGTCTACGTCTGGCGGCCCGACGAGCCCGCGTCGCCGGTGCGCTGGGTCGCCGGCGGCCCCGACGTCGAACGCACGGCACCCCTGCTCCCCGACGGCCGCGAGCTCGTCCTCGTCCCCGTGGGTCTGAGCACGGCGTCCGCCGAGGCCCTCGACATCGACCTCGCCGACGGCCCGGTGACGATCCGCGAGGAGCGGACGCCCTACTCGGTGACCCGCGTCGTCGTCAGCGGCGTCTACGAGCCGGTCGACACCGAGGACGTGCGCTGGCGGCGCGACCCGGACCTGCTCGCGCCGCTGCCCGCCTCGCCGGCCTCCGAGCTCGCGGGCAACCTCGCGGCGTACGTCTCGACGCCGGACGACATCGACCTCGTCGCCAACCGCGTGAGCGCCGTCAGCGCGAGCGCGCGCATCTCCGTGGACGCCTCCGAGCTCACCCTCGAGAGCGCCCGGGACCTCGCGGACAGGGCGCGCCGGCTCGCCGTCTCCGACGCCCGCTTCCACTCGTGGCTCCCGGAGGTCGTCAGCGGCTTCGAGGAACGGCTCGCGGCGGCCCGCGCGCAGGCGGCCCTCGTCGGGGCCGGGCTCGCGACGACGGCCGCGCTGTGCCTCGTGCTCGTCGCGACCCTGCTCGCCGACCGTCGCCGCAGCGCCCTCGAGGCCGAGCGGGCACGTGGCGCGTCCGTGGCGTCCCTCGCCTGGCGCAGCC
>JAEXEM010000131.1 GCA_023401045.1 Actinomycetes bacterium | reverse complement strand
GGGCGCCAGCGCACGTCGACGACACCGGCCTCCGGCCCGGGGGGTGCGGACACCTCGACCCGGCCGCCGCGGGCGACGGCGAGGAGCTGGGCGCCGAGGCAGATGCCGAGCGCGGGGACGTCGGTCGCGCTGACGACGGCGAGCAGGTCACGCAGGGCGGGGAGCCAGGGGGCGACCGCGTCGTCGTGGGCGGACATCGGGCCACCGAGGACGACGAGGCCGTCGCCGACCTCGGTCGGGCCCGGCAGCGGCTGCCCGAGGTCCGCACGCACGAGCGTGACGTCGACGTCGCCGAGCCAGTGGGCGAACAGGTCGAGGCCCGCGTCCGGGGAGCTCTGCACGACGGTCAGCCGGGCGCTCGTCGTGCTGCCGGCGGCGGGGCGCACGTGGTCGGTGTGGACGGTCACGTGCACACACGGTAGCGGTCCGCGTTGGAGCCTCCGGGGCGCCGGATCACAGCTGCATCACGATCGGACGGCCGTTCCGCAGCGCCTCGGGCGGACGGCCAGGTGAGCGGCGCGACGCGCGGCTACGGCTCACAGGCGACTTCCAGGAGTCGGCGGGAGACTGGGAGCATGAGCACCGCGTCCAGCGCGCCCGAGGCCCGGCTGCTCGTCGTCGACGACGAGCCGAACATCCGTGAGCTGCTCGCGACCTCCCTGCGGTTCGCCGGGTTCGAGGTCTACGCGGCGGCCGACGGCGGCTCCGCGCTGCGGCTGGCGCGCGACGTCCAGCCCGACCTCGTCGTGCTCGACGTCATGCTGCCGGACATGGACGGCTTCGCGGTGACGCGGCGGCTGCGGGACAAGGGCCAGCACGTGCCGGTGCTGTTCCTCACCGCGCGCGACGACACGTCCGACAAGGTGCAGGGGCTCACCGTCGGCGGCGACGACTACGTGACGAAGCCGTTCAGCCTCGAGGAGGTCGTCGCGCGCATCCGCGCGATCCTGCGGCGCACGCAGCCCGGTGAGCGCCTCGAGGCGAGCGTCCTGCGGTACGCCGACCTCGAGCTCGACGACGACACCCACGAGGTGCGCCGCGCCGGGCAGGAGGTCGACCTGTCGCCCACGGAGTTCAAGCTGCTGCGCTACCTCATGCTCAACCCCAACCGCGTGCTGTCGAAGACGCAGATCCTCGACCACGTGTGGCAGTACGACTGGGGCGGCGACGCGAACATCGTCGAGTCGTACATCTCGTACCTGCGCCGCAAGATCGACCACCTCTCGGACGCCGACGGCAACCGGCTGCCGCCGCTCATCCACACCAGGCGTGGTGTGGGGTACCTGCTGCGCGAGTCGGCGTGAGCACGAGCGACTCCCGGGCGCGGACGCCGGACGAGCCGGTGCGCGAGGAGTCCCCGCACCCGCCGGGCTCCGACCCGTGGGGCCGTGGCGGCGACGGCGTCCCTGCGGACGGCGACGTGCGACGCGACGCCCCCGGGTACGGCGAGGAGCCGTCCGCGCCCCCGTCGGGCCGGGCCGGCCACGTCCGGGCGAGGGTCCACGCGGGCTGGTCCGCCACCCCCCTGCGGACCCGGCTCGCGGCCCTCACCGCCGTGCTGCTCGGCCTCGGTCTGCTGGTCGCGGGGCTGACGAACGTGACGATGCTGCGCGGCACGCTGCTCGGCCAGGTCGACGCCAAGCTCGACGACGAGGGCCGGCGACTCGCCGGGCAGTCGATCGACACGCTCTTCGGGCTCGGCCAGCCCGAGGTCTTCCCCACCGACTACTACGTCCTCGTGCGGATCGGCGGCCAGGAGGGCGCGGTCGCCAACCGGTACACGGTCGCCGAGTACGGCACACCGCGCGTGCCCGACCTCTCGGTCGTGGAGGCCCGGCTGCGGGGCGGCGAGCCGTACACCGCGCCGTCGGACCGCGCGGGGTCGCGGTGGCGCATGGCGACGTACGTCTTCCCCGGCGGGGAGGGGACGGTGACCGTCGCCCTGCCGCAGCGGGACGTCGACCGTGCGGTGGCCCGCACGGCACGTCTGCTCGTCGTCAGCGGTGTCGTCATCGTCGCGCTCGGTGCCCTCATCGGGACGTGGGCCGTGCGGCGCGCCCTGCGTCCGCTGCGGGAGATCGAGTCGACGGCCGCGGCCATCGCCGCGGGCGACCTGTCCCGCCGGGTGCCCACGGCGCCCGCGTCGACGGAGGTCGGCCGCCTGGGCGACGCGCTCAACGGGATGCTCGCGCAGATCGAGGAGGCGTTCGACGCGCGCACGCAGTCCGAGGCCCGGATGCGCCGGTTCGTCGCGGACGCCTCGCACGAGCTGCGCACCCCGTTGGCTGCGGTGCGCGGGTACGCCGAGCTCTACCGGATGGGCGCGCTGACGACGCCCGAGCAGGTGACCGACACGATGCGGCGCATCGAGGGCTCCTCGACCCGGATGGGCTCGCTCGTCGAGGACCTGCTCGCGCTCGCGCGCCTCGACGAGGGGCGGCAGGCCCGCGTCGGACCGGTCGACCTCACGGTCCTCGCCGCGGACGCGGTGAGCGACCTGCGGGCGCTGGACCCGCAGCGGCCGGTGCGCCTCGTCACGCTCGGGGCGACGGCCGGCCCCTGCGTCGTGCAGGGCGACGAGGCGCGGTTGCGTCAGGTGCTCGCCAACCTCGTCGGCAACGCCGTCAGGCACACGCCGCCGGGCACGCCGGTCGAGATCGCCGTCGGACCCGGCCGGCGAGGTCCCGGGGTCATGGACGGCACGGACGGCACGGGCAGCACCGGCGGCTCCGGAGGCTCGGGCGGCTCCGGTGCCGTGGACGTCACGGGTGGTCCGGCGGGTACCGCCGTGCTCGAGGTGCGGGACCACGGGCCGGGCATCCCGCCGGAGCACGCCGAGCGCGTCTTCGAGCGGTTCTACCGGGTCGACCCCTCCCGGACGCGGGACTCGGGCGGCTCCGGGCTCGGGATGGCGATCGTCGCGGCGATCGTCGAGTCGCACGGCGGCACCGCGACCGTGCTCCAGACGCCCGGCGGCGGCGCGACGATCCGTGTCGAGCTGCCGACGTCCGGGCCAGGCGCACGGTCCGCACCGGCCCGCGGGAGCGACGTGGCGGGCGGCGCCTCGTCCACCGCCGAGGGCGGCTCCCGTCCCGGCAGCGTCGGTGACGGGCCGAACGGTGCGGGCGGCGGTGGCGGGGCCCCGGCAGACGGTGCGCGCCGTCCGGTCGACGACCCGGCCACGGGTCCGGGCAGCGGCCCGCGCACCTGACCACGCGGCACTCTCGGGACGACGTGTGCGCTCCCACCGGAGGTGGCTACGATGTCGCGTCCGTCGTCACCGTCGTGAGGCTGATCCATGGGCGTCCATGACGCACCCGCCTGGCTCGTGCCGGTATTCGCCAGGAACGTCACCGAGGCAGGGGGTACCGCCTCCGCCGAGCAGGTCCGGCGTGTCGCCGAGGACCTCCTCGAGCGGTGGACCCGCCCCGAGCGGCACTTCCACAACCTCCGTCACCTCGTCGACGTGCTCGCGCGCGTCGACGAGCTCGACGAGGAGGCGCACCGTCCCGACCTCGTGCGTCTGGCCGCCTGGTACCACGGCGCCGTGTTCGACTCCGCGGAGCGCAAGGCGTACGCGAACCGCGGTGGTGAGGACGAGGCCGCGAGCGCCGTCCTCGCCCGCGAGCAGCTGACGTCGCTCGGGGTCGACGAGAAGACCGCGCAGCGCGTCGGCGACCTCGTCTCCGGCCTCGTACGGCACAGCCCGGACCGGTCGGACGTCGACAGCGTCGTGCTCTCCGACGCCGACCTGGCGATGCTCGCGACCGAGCCGCAGCGCTACAAGGCGTACCTCGCCGACGTGCGGGCCGAGTACTCCCACCTGCCCGTCGAGGACTACCTGCAGGCCAGGCTGCGCATCGTCCACAAGCTCCTCGGCAGGCCGACGCTCTTCCTCAGCCCGCTCGCCCAGCCCTGGGAGGAGCCCGCGCGGCAGAACCTCTCCGCCGAGCTCCAGCGCCTCGAGAAGGAGCTCGCCCGGCTCGAGGCGGCAGCGGCCGACCCCGGGCCGGGCCCCGAGTCGGGGCCCGGCCCGGAGTCCGAGCACGGCGCGACGACTCCGCGCTGAGGCCGGCACCCGCCGCAACCCCCGTCCGGCCGGTGGGCCGGCACCCTGC
>JAEXEM010000121.1 GCA_023401045.1 Actinomycetes bacterium | reverse complement strand
CGTACACCCCGCCCGCGACCGGGTGCACGGCCGCCAGCCGCGCGGTCGACATGGCGTTCGCCCACGCCACGGTCCCCGCGAGGACGAGCCCGACGAGCAGGCCGGCACCGGCGGCCTGCGCCGCGGGTGCCCACACCCCGAAGACGCCGGCACCGAGCATCGCGCCGAGCCCGACGACGACCGCGTCCGTCGGCCCGAGACGGCGCACGAGGGTGGTCACGCGGGCACGGTAGGGCACGGGCGGTGGCGGGAGCACGACGTCGCCGCGACCGGCAGGTGGCCGGGCGACGACGAGGATCAGTCCGTCGTCACGAGGAACTGCGTGTACGCCGGGACCGTGAGGAACGTCGGGAAGTCCTCCGCGAGCGCGACCTCGCGGAAGAGGGTCGCGGCGTCGTCGAACCGGTCGCCGTCCGACCGGTCGAGCCCGGCGAGGACGTCGGCGAGGACCTGCTCGACGTGGGGCCCGTCGATGCGGGTCCCCTCGGCCGTCGTCACCCCCTGGTGCACCCACTGCCACACCTGCGAGCGGGAGATCTCCGCGGTCGCGGCGTCCTCCATGAGGTCGTCGATGGCGACGGCCCCGAGGCCGCGCAGCCACGCCTCGAGGTACCGCACCCCGACGGAGACGTTCTGCCGCAGCCCGGCGTCGGTGACGGCCCCGGGCTCGCCGCCGCCGGCCGACGGCACGTCGAGCAGGTCGGCGGCGGTGACGTGGACGTCCTCGCGCAGCCGGTGCCGCTGGTCGGTGCGGTCGCCGAGGGCGGCGTCGAAGACCTCCCGGGCGACGGGCACGAGGTCGGGGTGGGCGACCCACGTGCCGTCGTACCCCTGCCCGGCCTCGCGCTCCTTGTCGGCGCGGACCTGCGCGAGCGCCCGCTCGGTGACCTCCGGCCGGCGGCGGTTGGGGATGAACGCGCTCATCCCGCCGATGGCCTGCGCGCCGCGGCGGTGGCACGTCGCGACGAGCAGCTCGGTGTACGCCCGCATGAACGGCACCGTCATCGTCACGCGCCCGCGGTCCGGCATGACGAACCGCGGCCCGCGGGCCCGGAAGCTCTTGATGACCGAGAAGATGTAGTCCCAGCGGCCGGCGTTGAGGCCTGCGCAGTGGTCCCGCAGCTCGTAGAGGATCTCCTCCATCTCGAAGGCGGCGGTGATGGTCTCGATGAGGACGGTCGCGCGGATCGTGCCGTGCGCGAGCCCGAGGTACGTCTCGGTGAACCGGAAGACGTCGTCCCACAGCCGCGCCTCGAGGTGCCCCTCGAGCTTGGGCAGGTACAGGTACGGGCCACGGCCGGCGTCGACGAGCGCCTGCGCGTTGTGGAAGAGGTAGAGCCCGGCGTCGACGAGCGACGCGGACGCCGCGCACGACTGCCCGGCACGGTCGGTGAACCGCAGGTGCTTCTCGGTGAGGTGCCAGCCGCGGGGGCGGAAGACGATCGTCGGGGTCTGCTCCCCGACGCGGTACTCCTTGCCCTCCGGGCTCGTGAAGTCGACCTGGCCGCGGATGGCGTCGTAGAGGTTGACCTGCCCGCCGACGGCGTTCTGCCACGTCGGGCTCATGGCGTCCTCGTGGTCCGCGAGCCAGACCTTCGCGCCGGAGTTGAGCGCGTTGACGGTCATCTTCCGGTCGGTCGGGCCGGTGATCTCGACGCGGCGGTCCTCCAGGCCGGGGCCGGGGCCGGCGACCTTCCACGACCGGTCGGCGCGGATGTGCGCGGTGATCGGCAGGAAGTCGGGGTCGGCGCCGTTGGCGAACCGGTCGCGCCGGCGCTGCCGGGCGAGGAGCAGTTCGTGACGGCGCCCGGAGAAGCGCTGGTGCAGGTCGGTGAGGAAGTCCAGCGCCTCGGGCGAGAGCACCTGGTCGATGCCCTCGACCCGGGGGCCGGTGACCGTGAGGCGGGCGTGCGCGAAGGGCGGGGTGAGGCTGGTCCCCACGGGGGACGTGTCGATCATCGTCATGGTGGGCTCCTGGCGGGTCACGGCCGGCGGGACGGGGCGTCCGCGCGCCGGCGGGGTCGGTCGGCGGGGTGCGTCAGTGGAACTGGGCGGTCTCGGTGGACCCGGCGAGCGCGAGGGTCGCGCTGTCGGGGCTGATCGCGGTGGCGACCTGGTCGAAGTAGCCCGTGCCGACCTCCCGCTGGTGGCGGGTGGCGGTGTAGCCGGCGGCCTCGGCGGCGAGCTCGGCGGTCTGCAGGTCGACGTAGGCGCTCATGCCGCGCTCCGCGTACCCCTTGGCGAGCGTGAACATCGACTCGTTGAGGGCGTGGAAGCCGGCGAGGGTGATGAACTGGAACGCGTACCCGTGCCCGGCGAGCTCACGCTGGAAGCGCGCGATCGCCGCGTCGTCGAGGTGCGCTCGCCAGTTGAACGACGGCGAGCAGTTGTAGGCGAGCAGCTTGCCGGGGAACGCGTCGTGGATCCGCTCGGCGAACTCGACGGCGAGCGCGACGTCCGGGGTCGAGGTCTCGACCCAGATGAGGTCGGCGTACGGCGCGTACGCCTCGGCCCGGGCGACGACCGCGTCGAGGCCGGGCGTCACCCGGAAGTACCCCTCGGCGGTGCGCTCCCCGGTGAGGAAGGGCTCGTCGCGCGGGTCGACGTCGGAGGTGAGCAGGTCGGCGCCGAGCGCGTCGGTGCGCGCGATGACGACGGTCGGGACACCCGCGACGTCGGCCGCCAGGCGCGCCGCGGACAGCGTGCGCACGTGCTGCGAGGTCGGCACGAGCACCTTGCCGCCGAGGTGTCCGCACTTCTTCTCCGCGGCGAGCTGGTCCTCCCAGTGCACGCCTGCCGCGCCGGCCGCGATCATCGCGTGCATGAGCTCGTAGGCGTTGAGCGGGCCGCCGAAGCCCGCCTCGGCGTCGGCGACGACCGGCGCGAGCCAGTCACGCGTCGGCGTGCCGTTCTCGGCGACGTCGATCTGGTCGGCGCGCAGCAGCGCGTTGTTGATGCGTCGCACGACCGCGGGCACGGAGTTCGCCGGGTAGAGCGACTGGTCCGGGTACGTCTGCCCCGAGAGGTTGGCGTCCGCGGCGACCTGCCAGCCCGAGAGGTAGATCGCCTCGAGCCCGGCCTTCACCTGCTGGACGGCCTGGTTGCCGGTGAGCGCACCGAGCGCGGGCACGTGGGTGCGGCTGTGGAGCAGCTCCCACAGCCGGCGGGCGCCGCGGCGTGCGAGCGTCGCGTCCTCGCGGACCGAGCCCCGCAGCCGCACGACGTCCGCCGCCGTGTAGGACCGCTCGATGCCGTCCCAGCGCGGGTCGGTGCGCCACTCCGTCTCGAGCTGCTCGGCGGTCTGCGTCTGGTCCCCGGGCCGCGCGACCGCACCCGCGACGGGGGCGGCGCCCTGCTGGTCGTCGAGACGGGCGGTGGGAGCGGTCATGGTCGGAACCTCTCGTGCGGGGCACCCCCTCGTGGGGTGCTCGGTGCGGGACGGCGTCCCACGACCCACCGTGGACGCGTCCGAGCACGTCGGCACCAGCGGTGGGGACGGAAGATCGGCCGGTCTTCCGCGCCCGGGAACGGCACCCCTGCCGTCGACGCCCGGGAGGCCACCGAGTGAACTTCCTCGGTTCTTCACGGCTGTCCTGCCCGGTGCGCGCAGAAGATCGTCGCGACCGCCCACGTCAGGGCGTCAGCCGGCGAAGGACGCCGATCCTTCTCCTGGACGGGACCGTTCCCGCAGTGTGAGCCTGGACACATGACGACGACCGCGCCGCGCTCCCGACCCCAGCCGGGGTCACGCCCCGACGTCCCGCCCGCAGCCCGGACGGGCGTCGGCGCGCGCGCCGGGACACCCGCGGCAGGTCCGGCC
>JAEXEM010000285.1 GCA_023401045.1 Actinomycetes bacterium | reverse complement strand
TCAACGGCGAACGCGTCATGCAGCTCCTCGTCACCGCCGCGCGCGACGCCGGGGCGGCCGTCGTCCTCGTCACGCACGAGCCGCGCGTCGCCGCGTACTCCGACCGCGAGGCCGTCGTCCGCGACGGCCGCGTGCGTGAGCAGGTGCGCGCGTGACGCGCGGGCGCAGCAGCGTGCTCGCGGACCTCGCGCTCGGCCTCCGCATGAGCGTGAGCGGCGGCCGGTCCGGCTGGGCACGGCTCGCGTTCGTCGCGGTCGGCGTCGGCGTCGGCGTGGCGGTGCTCATGTTCGTCGCCGCCCTGCCGACGGCGCTCGACAGGCGTGCCGAGATCTCCGCGGCGCGGGACCCCGGCCCGGTGGTCGCCCAGCCGGGCGAGGACACCCTCCTCGCCCAGCGTGTCAGCACGAGCTACCGGGGCGAGTACTTCTCCGGCCACCTCGTCCAGCCCGAGGGACCGGACGCACCGCTGCCGCCGGGCACGTACCGCGCGCTCGCCCCCGGCGAGGCACTCGTCTCGCCGGGCCTGCAGCGGCTCCTCGACTCCCCCGAGGGCGAGGCACTGCGCGGCCGCTTCGGCGAGCGCGTGGTCGGCACGATCGGGCCGGAGGGGGTCGTCGGTCCCGGGGAGCTCTACTTCCTCCTCGGGTCCGACGAGCTGGACGACGAGGCGGCCACGCGCATCGACCGGTTCGGACGGGGCACCGGCAGCGGCGCGAACAACGCGGGCGTGGTCCTCATCGTGCTCGTCGTCATCACGGGGCTGCTCGTGCCCGTCGGTGGCTTCATCGCCACCGCCGTGCGGTTCGGCGGTGAGGCACGCGACCGGCGTCTCGCCGCGCTGCGCCTCATCGGTGCCGACGCTGCCACGACGCGTCGCGTCTCGGCCGCGGAGACGCTCGTCGGCACCGTGGGCGGTGTCGCGATCGGCGCCGTGCTGTTCGCCCTCCTTCGTGATGCCGTCGCAGGCACGGCGCCGCGCTGGGCGTCGTTCCACACCGCCGACCTCCGGCCGTCGCCGCTCCTCGCGGCACTCGTCGTCGTGCTGGTCCCGCTCGCCGCGGTCCTCGTCGGCCACGCGGCGCTGCGCCACGTCGTCGTCGAACCGCTGGGGGTCGTCCGGCGCGGCGCGGTGGTGCGCCGACGGCTGTGGTGGCGCGTCGCCCTGCCGACGGTCGGGCTCGTGCTGCTCGTCGTGCCGCTCACCCACGACGACCCGCAGCCTTACACCGACGCGTTCGGGTCCGTCCTCGCGGGCGTCGCACTGCTGCTCGCCGGGGTGGCGTTGCTGCTGCCGTGGGTCGTGGACGCCGCGGTGCGCCGGCTCGGCGCGGGCGGGCTCGCGTGGGACCTGGCGGTGCGTCGGCTGCGGCTCGAGAGCGGCACGTCGGTCCGGGCGGTGTCCGCGGCCACCGTCGCCGTCGCCTCCCTCATCACGGTCCACGGGCTGACGGCGGACATCACCTCGCCGACGACCGACGGCGACCGCGCCCACGAGGTCGTCGTGGTGAGCGGTGCCCTCGCCCCGACCGTCGACGAGTGGGCGCAGACGCTGCGGGACGTCCCCGGGGTACGCGGCATCGACACGAAGGTGCGCACCTCCGCGCAACCGGTGGCCGGGGCAGACGACGAGGAGATCATGCTGACGATCGGGAGCTGCGCCGCGCTCAGCGCGGACGCCGCGTTCACCGACTGCGCGGACGGCGACGTCATGGTCGCACTCCCGGACGGCGCCGCCGCACCGGCGCCCGGCACCGAGTACGTCCTGGGCGAGAACGGCGCGAGCGGCGCGACGTGGACGCTGCCCGAGACGACCGTCACCGTGGCACCGCCGGACGACGTCGACCTGGGTCGCGCGTCCGTGCTCGTCACACCCGCAGCGCTCGGTGACGAGGTCACCCTCCCCGCCGACGGCTACCTCAGCGGGAGCGCGACCTTCACGCTGGCCCGGGACGTCGCGGACGTGGCGGAGCACGTGCAGACGGCCGCCTTCCGGGTGGACCCGACGGCCTGGGTGACGGTCAACGACCCGGACGCCGCCGACCCGGGAACAGCGGCCGTCCGTGAGGGGCTCCTCATCGCCACGGTCGCGCTGCTGCTCGTCGTCGGGGCGAGCCTCCTCGTCAACGTCGCCGAGCAGGTCCGTGAACGGCGCCGGCCGCTCGCCGTGCTCGTGGCCGTCGGCACCCGGCGGCGCACGCTCGGCCTGTCCGTCCTGTGGCAGGTCGCGATCCCCATGGTCCTCGGCATCGGCCTGGCCGTCGCCGTCGGCGCCGGGCTCGCGTCGCTTCTCCAGGCCGGCTCCGGAAGCCCGGTGAGCGTCGACTGGACAGGCATCGGCGTCACGGCCGGGGGTGCGGCGACCGTCGTGCTGCTCACCACCGCGGCGATCCTGCCGCTGCTCGTGCGCCTCACCCGGCCGACGAGCCTGCAGGGCGAGTAGGGGCAGGTACGCGCGCGAGTGAGCCACAGATCCTGAGCGAGCTGTGCGCAGGACACGGCGCCGACCTCGGTGGCCGCCTCGACGCCCAGCACCCGCTCCGGCGCGGCGACGGCCCGGCGAGCCGGGACCGCCGTCTCAGGCTCCGGCCGGAGGGGAGGCAGTCCTCCTGGTCACGCCTTCGTGAGAACGTCGCGCAGGACCGTCGCCTGGTTCTGCTCGGGGTCGGCCGCACCGTAGACCAGGGTCACCACGTCGTGCTCCGCCACGACCCGGCGCAGGTCCTCCAGGGCTGGGTCGGTCGCCAGCTCCTCCCGGTAGCGCCGGGCGAACTCGTCGAACGGCAGGCCCTCGTGGTGGAACGCCTTCCGCAGGTCGGGTGACGGCGCGACCTCCTTGAGCCACAGGTCCACCCGGGCGCGCTCCTTGGTGAGACCGCGGGGCCAGAGACTGTCGACGAGCACGCGGTACCCGTCGCCGGCAGCGGGCTCGTCGTAGACGCGTCGGGTGCGCAGCGACATGACCCCATCGTGCCGGTTCGTGGCGTCGGCGGCACGGCACGTCTCCTCGTCCGGCACCGCGAGCGAACGGGAGCACACCGCGCCGACGAGGGCGGCCCGCACGCCGCAGGCGCCCCGGGACCCCGTCGTACGTCCGGAGGGCATCCGCCGCAGTGACGTGCACACCTAGGTGATCTCGGTCCACCTGATCTGCTCGGCGACGGGCCAGGCCCGGTCGACCTGCGGCAGCAGGGTCGGCTCGACCGCCCAGCTGCCGTCCGGCTCGACGCGCCACGCCCCCCGGTCGAGCATCTCGTGCCACCGCTCCACACGGGCCGGCAGCGAGGAGTGCGCGACCCAGTCGGTGCCCGACTGCGGGTCGTACCGGAACGTGTCGGTCGACCCGTCGGGCTGCGGCGCCAGCACCAGCGGCAGCAGCCAGGAGTCGAAGACCACCCACTCCCGACGCCAGACAGCGGCCCGCTCGCTGTCCGACGCGTGCGGGTCGGTGAGGACGTCGTCGTCGCCGCAGATCTCGTAGGACCTCGACGAGCTCGCGAGCGCGGTGTCGAGGTCGTAGAAGGCGCCGTCGGGGACCAGCGCGGGGTACTGCCGCGACGGGCCGACGTCAGCGGCCGTCCGTTCCCCGTCGTGCCACGCCCACACCGCGGCGATCTCGTCGCTGAGGGTGAACCCGCGTGCGGCCGCCACCCGCCGGATCTGCCCCGGGTCCAGCCCGGGACGCAGCCGGTCGGCGACCCGGGAACCGAGGTGCGTCAGACGCTCGACCCACCCGTCCAGGGCGGCGACGATCTGGGCGCCGCTCATCAGGGCACGGGTGTGAGCGCGCTGTCGCACCACGCGAGGGTGGGCAGCCGGCGCACCGGACCGGCCGACTCCGGCAGGGGGACCACCCAGAACTCATCGCCGTGAGCCACGTCGCACCCGGGGGTGCTGTAGAAGATCTGGAGCTTGCTGCCCTGTGCACGGTTCTGCTGCCAGTCCAGCGTCCGCAGGCTGACGGGCGGGCTCGCCGTCGCTCCGCCCTGCTGCGTCGACGCGAACGGGAACTCGTCGCAGTCCAGGACCCCGTCCACCCTGTCCGCGCATGCCGGGTGGTTCGTCAACCAGCCACGCGAGTGCGACGGGGTCTGCCGGTTGAGGCTGAACCAGTCGGGGTGGCGCATGAGCGCGTCCAGGTCGTGCTGCGTCGGCTGGGGCACGTCCGAGCGCCCCGACAGGAAGATCGGAGTCTCCCCCGTGCACCGCGCCATCGCGTCCTTGCCCGCTCGCACCGCGAGCTTCACGCACTGCTCGACGACGACCCGCTTCTCCTCTGCGCTCAGCTGCGGGGCGTCGACACGGTCGGCCTTGCGCACGACCTCCCAGATGTTGTCCGGCAGCGTCGGCGGCAACGGCCGCGGCGGTGCGTCGGGGTCCGTCGGCGGTGCGGGCGGGGCCGGCGGGGTCGAGCCGTCACCGACGAGCTCCAGCGCCAGCTGCTGCAACGCGATCCGGCCGCCGGAGCGCAGCATCGTCGCCAGCAGCGCACGCCACGTCACCGCGCCACCGGCCAGGGCCGCCTCGCACGCCAACGTGTGGTCCGGGACGGACGAACGCGCGGCGTGCGTCCCCGGCGACAGGGCGGACATCTCGCAGACCATCTTCTGGGTGACGGTCCCGGCGGCCAGCGCCCTGGCCAACCTGTCCACGTCGATCGCGTCCCCCACGTCCACGACCACCGCACCGGCCGCCGCCGGCAGCGCGACCGGCTGCGGGAGCGAGGCCCGCACGGAGCCCGGCGCGACCCCGTTGACCGGTGCCAGCAGGGAGTAGGTGTACTCCGTGCCGCCGGCGCGCGTGTCCTGCGCCGTCGCGCGCCACGAGCGCCCGCCGTCCTCCACGACGATCTCCGTGTAGGTGCCGCCCGTGGGACGCCACCCCCATCCGGACAGCGCAGCGACCGTGAGACCGTCGAACCGGCCGTCGTTGTCGAACATCGACCACGACTGCACGGCGGTCACCAGGTTGCGCAGGCTGGACTGCGTCGCCGCGTCGTGCGGCGAGTCGGCTGCGCCGGAGCGGCCACCGCCGCCAGGCAGAGCACGGACGACACAGCAGCGGCCACGACGGTGCGTCGGTTCACGAGGTGCCCCCGTCTCGATCGACAGCCGGCCGAGCGTCCGGCCCGCTCCACCGAACCATCCGGCCGGCCGCGCCCGCTTCGGCCGACCAGGTGAACTGTCACCAGGAACGCTGACCCTCACCACAGGTTCTGACGACAGGTCGGCGATGCCGAGCGCTCCATCCGCGCCGTGCAGTCGAGGGACAGCCGGATTCGACGGCTGGTTCTTCGCCGCCGTCCTGAGAGCCGCGGACCGGGCCGCCGACGCCACCTCCTGCCCGGCCGCCCCTGTCCGGTCGCCTGCCCTGCCCCTGCACACTCACGGACACCGAGGGGAGCCGCCATGACCGCCGCCACCGACCATGCGCCGGCATCGGCCATCGAGTGCGCAGCGATGACCGGCGTGAGGACGGTCGCAACGGAGCGAGCCCTGGGCGACCGACCCTGACCAGCCTGTACCGTCGGTCCCGTCAGCCGCAGCGGCCCTCACCGCCGCCCACGGACGACACGGGTGGCGTCCCGTGGGTTCCACGAGCGAAACCCCTCATCACCCGGGCCTCTAGCTCAACTGGCAGAGCAGCGGACTTTTAATCCGCGGGTTGTGGGTTCGATCCCCACGGGGCCCACACAGTGCGCCCGTCGGTCATCGCCGTCGGAGCTCCCGGACGTGGAGGAGGCTGCGAAGCCTCAGCGCCCGGCGGTCGGCGGAGCTCTCGAGCGCGTCGACCACGACTGCGGCCCCCAACCACGTGGCTCCTGCGTCGTCGACCAGCTGCCGGCACGCCAGCGCCTGCCCGCCCGTCGACGCCCACTCGTCGACGAAGAGCACCCGGTCGCCGGGGCGCAGGACGGAGCGCCGGACCGCGAGGTCGAGGTGGCGGTCCCGGTAGTCGGGCGGGGTCCGGCGGACCAACCACACCTCGTCGTTCGAGGCGCGCTCCGGTTCCTTCCGTACCCCTGCGAAACCGACACCGAGGTGGAGGGCCACGAGCGGGCCGAGCAGGAACCCGTGCGACTCGGACCCGAGGACGACGGTGGGCTCCGCGTCGTGGAACAGCCCGGCGAGCGCCGGCCCGATCCGAGCGATGACGGAGGCGTCTCGCCACCATGCGCTGTAGTCCGCGTAGTACGCACGCGGCTCCGGCCAGACCGGGGGGTCGGACCGCCACGTGAGTCCGGCCACGAGGCTCGCGCACAGGTCGGTCACGCGGCCAGTGTGCCAGCGGCGCCGCTTCCCACGAGCACGGCCCGGGTGAGGAACGTCCACGTCGGGCCTCGTCGCACGGGCGTCATGGTGCGCCCTCAGGCAGCCGGACGCGACGCCCGGTGCAGGCAGGCCCGCGGGCCCGGCGTCGTCCGGAGCGGGGTGCGAGGACAGGTCCTCACACCAACCCGATGACGAGGGCCACGATCCCCAGCGCCGGCAGGAGCCCCTGCGCCCGCGCCGCCGACGCCTTGCTCGCGTCGGAGAGGACGAGCACGAGCGACGCCGCGACCATGCACCCGGTGCCCGCGAGGACGAGGGTCGCGCCGACGGTGAGGTGGCCGCCGGCGACGACGAGGATGCCGGTGACGACGAGGGCCGCGAGGAAGAGGTTGTAGAAGCCCTGGTTGTAGGCCAGCGCGCTCGTCACCTGGGCCTCCTGCGGGGTGGTTCCGAAGACGCGGCGGGCCCGGGGCGTCGTCCACGCGATCGACTCGAGCCAGAAGATGTAGACGTGCACGAGCGCGGCGGCGGCCGCGAGCACGAGTCCGACGACGACCATCGGTGCCCCCTTCCGCCGCCGGGCCGTCCCGACGTGCGTGCTCCCATCGTGGCCCGGCTCGTCGACGGTGGCGACGCAGCCGCCGGAGGAAGCCGGGCGGCACCCCGGCTATTGACATTAGCCAAATTGGCTAACTACGTTAGCCACATCGCCCTCGACCCGAAGGACCACTCCCATGAAGCTCGCACCGCACCTCCACCGCATCGGCAACGACGTCGTCGCCGCCTACCTCGTCGACACCACCGACGGCGTCACCGTCATCGACGCCGGCCTGCCCGGGCACTGGCACGACCTGCTGGCCGAGCTCAGCACCATGGGCCGCGCCCCGGCCGACGTCCGCGGCCTCGTCCTCACGCACGGCGACAGCGACCACATCGGCTTCGCCGAGCGCCTGCGCCGCGAGCACGGCGTCCCGGTCTACGTCCACGCCGCCGACGCCGACCGTGCACGCGGCGGCGACAAGCCCAAGGCGAGCATCGGCCGCTGGCGCCTCGGCGCCGTCGTCGGGTTCTTCGCCTACGCGCTGCGCAAGGGTGGCATGCGGACGACGTACCTCACCGAGGTGACCGAGGTCCACGACGGCGACGTCCTGCCACTGCCCGGTTCGCCGCGGGTCGTCGGGATGCCCGGCCACTCCCCCGGCAGCATCGCCGTGCACGTGCCCGTCGCGGACGCCGTCTTCGTCGGCGACGCCCTGACGACGCGCGACGTGCTCACCGGCCGCTCCGGGCTGCAGCCCGCCCCGTTCACCGACGAGCCCGCGCAGGCTCTCGACTCCCTCGCACGCCTCGCCGACCTCGAGGCCTCCTGGGTGCTCCCGGGCCACGGTGCACCGTGGCGCGGCGACCTCGCGGCCGTCCAGGACGACGTCCGCCGCGCCGCCGGCGCCTGACGCCTGGGCTCCCCGGCCCGGGTGGTGTCGTCGACGACGCCTCGTCTCGTCGACGTGCCTCTCGGTGACCAGGTGGGCACGCCGTCCTCGACCGCCCCACCGCGTGGCACCTCCGACAGTGGTGGGCGGACCGCGTCAGGCGGCGCCGTCGTGCGCGGCCCGCGCCACGAGCACCTCGTCCATGTGCGCCTCGGCCCACTCCTTGAGCCCGCGCACGGCCACCTGCAGCGAGGCACCGAGGTCGGTGAGCGCGTACGACACCGTCACCGGCACGGTCGCGACGACGCTCCGCGTGACGAGCCCGTCACGCTCGAGCCCGCGCAGCGTCTGCGTGAGCATCTTCTGGCTCACCCCGGCCAGCCGGCGCGAGAGCTCGGAGAACCGCAGCGCGCCGCGCGCACCGCCGTCGTCCGTCGGGGCGGAGCCCAGCGCGCACAGCACGAGCGTCACCCACTTGTCGGTGACGAGACTGAGCAGCTGCCTGCTCGGGCACCCGGCGAGGTACGCGTCGTACTCGACCTTGGCAGCCGCCCGGCGCTCGGCCGCGGTGGTGGTCATGTCTCACTCTCTTCTGGTGCGTTACGCACCTTGAGGTACCTACTTCCCGGAAGGAACCGGTTCGCCCGATGCTGTCACGGGCGCAGCGCGCGCACCACCCTCGACGGAAGGCACCACATGACCACGACGACGCTCCCCGGCGGCACCTGGACCCTCGGGGACCTCACCGTCACCCGCTTCGGCTACGGCGCGATGCAGCTCGCCGGACCCGGCGTCATGGGCCCGCCCGCGGACCCGGACGAGGCGCGGGCCGTGCTCCGCGCCGCCGTCGACCTCGGCATCACGCACGTCGACACGTCCGACGCGTACGGCCCGCACGTGACCAACCGCCTCGTCCGCGAGGCGCTGCACCCCTACCCGGGCGACCTCGTCGTCGCGACGAAGGTCGGCGCGGAGCGGACGGACGACGGCGGCTGGCCGACCGCGCGGCGCCCGGACGACCTGCGCCGCCAGGTGGACTCCAACCTCGAGACCCTCGGCGTCGACCGCCTCGACCTCGTCCACCTCCGCCTCGGGGACGCGACCGGCCCCCGGCAGGAGCCCGTCGACGAGGCCTTCGCGACGCTCCTCGACCTCCAGCAGCAGGGCGTCATCCGGCACCTCGGGGTGAGCAACGCGACCGCCGAGCAGGTCGCGCGGGCCCGCTCGATGGGCCCGGTCGTCAGCGTGCAGAACCTCTACAACGTCGCGACGCGGCACGACGACGACCTCGTCGACGAGCTCGCGGACGCCGGCATCGCCTACGTGCCCTTCTTCCCGCTCGGCGGGTTCACCCCGCTGCAGTCGCAGACCCTCGCGGACGTGGCGGCCGACGTCGGCGCCTCGCCGCGCGCCGTCGCCCTCGCCTGGCTGCTGCAGCGCTCGCCGAACGTGCTGGTCATCGCGGGGACGGCGAGCGTCGCGCACCTGCGGGAGAACGTCACCGGCGCGGGGGTCGAGCTGTCGCCGGACGACGTCGCCCGTCTCGACGCCATCGGCCGCTGACCGGCCCGTCACGGAATCCACCCGCCCTCGAAACGTTACGAGCCAGGGCAGAACCCCTCGACCGGTGGTTGAATCTTCTCCCACCGGCCTCGCCGGCGACGCAGGGCCATCCGCGTCGCGACGACGCCCGCGAGTGACGTCGGGCGTCCCCCACCCCCCCGGGGGGCGCCCGGCGCGTGGGCACCTGCACCCGTCCGCGGCGGGCGCCCTGCACCGCGCAGCACCGCTGTGACGCCGAGAGCCACCGACGCAGGTCGACCCGCCGCCGCGGTGGCGGGTCGACCTGGTGCGGGGTGGTGCCGAACGGGCGCGCCGCGCAGGCTCGGCGGCGCCCAGGGCCGTCAGCCCTTGACCGCTCCGGCCATGACACCGGCGACGAGCTGCTTGCCCGCGAGGACGAACACGATGAGCAACGGCGCCGCGACAAGGAACACGCCGGACATCACCAGCCCGGTGTCCGAGGTGAACGCGCCCTTGAGCTGCGGGACGATGAGCGGCAGCGTGAGCTGCGAGCGCATGACCACCGACGGCCAGAAGAAGTTGTTCCACGAGCCGACGAAGGTGAACAGCGCCAAGGTCGCCGCGGCCGGGCGGGCGGCCGGCATCGCGATCGCCCAGAAGGTGCGCCACAGCGACGCCCCGTCGACGCGTGCCGCCTCGATGAGCTCGTACGGCAACGCCTCCTGCAGGTACTGCGTCATCCAGAACACGCCGAACGCGGCGACCAGCCCGGGGACCGTCAGCGCGAGCAGCGAGTCGATCCACCCGAAGTTGTTCATCATGATGAACATCGGGATGGTGCCGATCTGCGCGGGGATCGCCATGCTCGCGATGACCGTCACGTAGAGGACCTGACGGCCGCGGAACGTCAGCTTCGAGAAGCTGAACCCGGCGAGCGTCGAGAAGAACACGGTCGCCGCGCTCACCGACACCGCGACGAGCAGCGAGTTGAGGAACGCGGCCCAGAAGCTGAACTGGTTCGTCCCGAGGACCTCACCGATGTTCTCGTAGAGCTTGAGCGTCGGCAGCCACGTCGGCAGGTTGCCGACGCTGCGTGCGATCTCCTGCGTCGTCGACGAGCCGTACATCGCCGAGGCGTAGAGCGGGAAGACCGACACCACGACGACGCACGAGAGCACGACGTACGTCACCCAGCCCGGGCGGCGGCTCGACGGGTTGTGCGCACGCACCGGCCTGCCCCTCGCGGCGCGCTTGCGCGCGTACTCCGCAGCACGCCTGCCGGCGACGTTCTCGATCAGTGGGGCGCTCATCGGTGGACACCTTCCTTGGAGTCGTCGGCACGCGCAGCGTCCAGGTCCTCGGTGCCGCTCACGCGGCCGATGACGGTGGGCACGCCGGCGTCACGGGCCTGGCGCTCCGAGGCCGCGGCCAGCTCGCGGGCCCGGGCGATCGCGGCCTTGCGGCCGGCCGTCGAGACGCGCGACGGCGTCGACGAGGACGACGAGATCGAGCGGGTGAGCAGGAAGTTCCCGATCGAGAAGATCGCGATGATGATCGCGAGGATCCACCCGACGGCCGCGGCCTGGCCCATGCGGTCCTGCCAGTCGCCGAAGCCGAGCTCGTAGAGGTACAGCACGACGGTCGTCCACTGGTTGTCGGCACCGCCCTTGCCGCCGCCGGTCCCGCCGCCGTCGAACATGCGGGCCTCGTCGAAGACCTGCAGTCCGCCGATGGTCATGGTGAGGATGACGAAGATCATCGTCGGCCGGATGTTCGGGATCGTCACCGAGAAGAACTGCCGCGCCCGGCTCGCACCGTCCACGGTGGCCGCCTCGTAGAGCTCTCGCGGCACGGCCTGCATGGCCGCGAGGAGGATGAGCGCGTTGTAGCCGGTCCAGCGGAACACGATCATCGAGCCGATCGCCATGTGCGACAGCAGCCGGTCCTGGAAGAACGGCGAGGACAGGTGGTCGAGCAGCCCGAGCTCCTGGAGGTTCGGCACGAGCAGGCCGAACTGGCCGAAGACCTGGCCGAAGATCATCGCCGTCGCCACCGGCATGACGACGAACGGCACGAGCACGCTCATGCGCCAGAACGTCCGGGCCCGCAGGTTCTGGTCGAGGATCGCCGCGATGAGCAGGGCGAGGACGAGCTGCGGGATGCCGCCCCAGAGGAAGATCGACAGCGTGTTCTCCAGCGAGCGCCAGAACAGCGGCTGCTTGAGGACCCACGCGAAGTTGTCGAACCCCACGAAGTCGCCCATGCCGGCACGACGGTGCCAGTCGTGCAGAGCCACGACGATGTTGAAGAGGAGCGGGAACGCCCCGAAGATCGCGAAGAGGATGAAGAAGGGTGAGACGTACAGGTAGGGCGAGACCTTGATGTCCCACCGCGACAACCGCTGTCCCCACCCCACGCGGCGCGTTGCACGCTGCCGCGCTGCATCGTGTGCCATGTCGAGCGCCTTCCGTGAAGTCCGAGCGGGTGGCGGCACGGCCCGACCGGGTCCGTGACCGACTCTCACCGGTCACGGGCCCGGTCGGCCTGCCCCCGGACGGGTCCGGGGGCAGAGCCGTGCCAGGGGGGTCAGCCGGCGGTCTCGAAGCCCATGGCGTCGAAGTTCTTCACCGTGGTCTCCCAGGCCTCGGCAGCGGTGGCGCTGCCGGACTCGACGAGCCGGATGCCGTCCGTGACGAGCGTCTGGATGCCCGCGAAGTTCTCGCCGCGGAAGCCACCGGCCGCGGCGTCGCCCGCCGCAGCGGCGAGGTCACCGTAGATCTGGCCGACCTTCTGGTCGCCGTAGAACGCGTTCTCCGCCTCGGCGATCTCGTCGCTGCTCATCGCGTCGAGCTGCGACGGGAACTGGCCGGTGGTGTTGAACCACGAGATGGCGGCGTCCGCCGTGGTGAGGTGGTCGGCGAGCTTGACGGCCCACTCGGTGTTCTTGCCGGTCGAGGGGACCGCGAAGAACGAGCCGCCCCAGTTGCCGCCGCCCTCGGGGAACGTGCTGGCGATGCGCCAGCCCTCGATGCCGTCGGCGTTCTCGGCGATGAGCCCGGTCATCCACGCGGGGGTGACGACGGTGGCCCACTGCTCGTTCTGGAAGCCGGCGCCCCAGTCGGCGTGGCCGATGGCGATGCCCGCGGAGACGCCGTCCTCGGCCGCCTCGGCGAACATCATGAAGCGCTCCTTGACCTCGGTGTTCTCCGCGAGGTCGTAGGGCAGGCCGGACTCCGGGTCCTCGAACGCCGCGGGCATGAGGTTGATGGCCGCCTGGAACGCGTTCGTCAGCGAGTCGATGAAGTAGTTGTCCGCCGTTGCGACGTACTCGCGGCCGGCGTCGAGGAACGACTGCCACGTGGCGTCGTCGCCGCCGATGAACTCACCGAGCGACTCGGGGTCGGTGGCCACGCCGGCCGCCGAGGTCATGTTCTCGTTGAACGCGATCGCGAGCGGGCCGATGTCGGTGCCGTAGCCCGTGATCTTCCCGTCGACCGAGCCCTGCGTGACCTTCCAGTCGACCCAGCGGCCGGGCTGCTCGGGGAGCTCGACCCAGTCCTCGGGGATCGACATCATCTCGGTCCACCAGTCGAGCTCGACGAGGTGGACGTCGGACAGCCCCGCGCCGTCCGCCGAGAGACCGTTGCGCAGGACCGTCTGCGCCGACGCCCCGTCGGGGAAGGAGTTGACGACGACCTTGATGCCGTGCTCCTCCTCGAAGGAGTCGAGCAGGTCCTGGGGGAAGTCCATCCACGCGGCGACGGTGAGCTCCGCCGGCTTGTTGCCCTCGCCGGCCTCGTCCGTCGCGCCGCCGCCACCGCTGCAGGCGGTGAGCGCGAGTGCGGCCACGGCGGCGGTCGCCGCCGCTCCGGCGAACCGGGTGCTGATCCTCATCATCGAGTCCCTTCGGTGCTTCTTCGGTGGTGTCACTTGGTGGTGCGAGCGATCGACGCGACGGCCCACGCGGGCAGCTCGAGGTCGATCGTGAGGACGCCGGCGGCGTCGACGGTGAGCTCCCGGCGGTCGAGGTCGTCGGCGACCTTCTTGAGGTCGAGGACGTCCTGGCGCGAGAGGTTGAGGGGCTCCCCCATGGCGTGCCAGGCCTCGGCGACGTTCCCGTGCTCCCAGTCGACGATCTCGACGTCGTACCGGGCACCGGGCTCGAGCCCCGCGACGCGGTGGTCGATGCGCCGCGCGGGCCCCTCCCCGTGGTGGCGACGGGCCTCGGCGTAGCTGTTCGCACCGCCGACGGACCGCGCGCCCATCGAGTCCGGGTAGTTGAAGAACACGGCCGCGACCGCGTCGTCCGCGGTGCGGGTGATGACGCCGTGGTCCGTCTCGAGCGCGATCGTGCGGCCGAGCCGGTTGAGCATCGCCATCGCGTGGAACGTGGGCTTGTGGATGCCCTGCTCGTTGACGAAGCCGAACCCGCCGTGGAACGGGCCGATCCCACCGCCGCCCTCCTCGAAGACGTCGGTGAACGTCCAGTACGAGATGGAGTCGGCGAGGTCCTGGCACTGCAGGAACGCGCGGGTGATGTACGTCGCGGCGAACACCGTGTCGTGCATGTGGTCACGGCTGGACGGCGACGTCGACCACTCGGTGATGTGGACCTCGGCGTCCGGGTACGGGCTCTCGGCGAGGATCCCGCGCAGCATGACGAGGTCGTTCATCGTCGCGTCGCGGTTGCGGCTGATGGACCGCCCCTTCCCCTGCGTGTCGAACGCGAAGTCCGTGGGGTAGAGGTGCGTCGAGAGGAAGTCGAGCGGCAGGTCGCGCTCGGCGCAGAACTCGATGAGCTCGCGGATCCAGACCGGCTTCCACGGCAGCACATCGGGGTCCGGCGCCTCGGCGGTCGCGGCCTCGACGGACTTGTCGTGGTACTCGCCGTCGTACCGGGCGTCCGGGACGAAGACCGACGACGAGGGGCCACCCACCTTGAGCTGCGGGTCGATCGCCTTGATGGCCCGCGCGGTCGCCTCGTAGAGCTCGAAGTACTCGGTGCGCGTGCCGGTCCAGAAGTGGGGCACGAGGTTCGGCTCGTTCCAGATCTCGAACGGCCACTGCCGCACCTCGTCGATCCCGTACCGCTCGATCCAGTGGCGGACGGTCGTCGTCACGAGCTCGACCCAGGCGCCCATGTCCTTCGGCGGGCTGCAGTGCGCCTTCCACCAGAAGAGGGTCTCGGTCTGCGTGGCGAGCTCGCGGGGCATGAAGCCGAGCTCGACGAAGGGACGGGCGCCGGCGTCGAGGATCGCGTCGAAGACCTTGTCGACGTAGGCGTACGTGTAGACCGGCTCCTCGAGCGGCGTGGGCGGGCCGAACCCACCCCCGTTCGAGGCGCGGTAGACGAACATGTCGTCGTGGAAGACGCCGTGGAACCGCACGTAGCGGGCCCCGAGCACCTCGACGGCCTCCCGGAAGTGTTCCTGCCAGTCGACGCGCAGCGCCTCGTTCGCGCGGCCCGCGCCGACGCACTCGTTCCAGATGTGCCGCAGCGGGGCGTCGAGCGACGGACGGCCGTCGATCAGCAGGGATGACGGCTGTGTGCCGACAGACACAAGGACCTCCTTTGGTCGTCCGGGCGAGCAGCAGCGCCAGCCCCGTGAGCGTCGAAACTGTTTCGCAACATGTTCCGACGCCTGATGGTAGAGCACCCAGGACGTGGTCTGTCCACGGTGAAGGTCCCGGAAGGCCTCCGCCCGCACCTGCTACCGCCGGGCGGTGTCGACGATCGACGTCCAGGGATCGCCCGGACCTGCACGTTCGCCCCGCCCAGGTGCCGGCCGGACCGCTCGCGGGTGGAAGCGCACCCAGGACGCCCCCATGGCGCGCTGACGTGCGGCGACACGTCCGCGAACCCGAGCGTCCGTCACCGCGTCCTCCGGGCGACGCAGCCGGTGCAACCGCTGGCGAAATATTTTCGCCGGTGCTTGCGGTGGTCTAGCCTCGTTGTCCGACGCCTCTCGCCCTGAGGCCCGTTCCCCGAGGAGACCCGTGGGTACCGACCGGACCGCCCGCCGAGCCACGCTCGCGGACGTCGCTGCCGCCGCGGGCGTCTCGAAGGCGACGGTCTCCAAGACGCTGAACGGGCGCGACGACGTCGCCGGCGCGACCCGGGAGCGGATCCTCGCGGCCGTCGCCGAGCTCGACTACCGGCCGACGACCGCACGCGGCGCGCCGACCGAGCGACGCGCCCTCGCGGTCGTGTTCGACATCCCGGCGTCGCCGTACATCCTCAAGGTGCTCGAAGGGGTCCTGGCCTCGGCGACGGAGGCCCGCCTCGACCTCGTCACGCGACTGCCCCCGGAGCTGGCGGTACGGCGACGTCGCACCGTGGCCCGCGAGTGGGTCGCCGACCAGCGCGCGATCGGCGTCGTCGGGATCGTCGGGCTGACGCTCTCCGAGCCGGACGCGCTCATCGACGCCGCGGCGGACGCCGGCATCCCCTTCGTCATGGTCGACCCCGTCGACACCACCAACGAGCGGATGATCAGCGTCGGCTCGTCGAACTGGGCCGGCGCCCGCGCGGCCACCGAGCACCTCCTCGCGCTCGGCCACCGGCGCATCGCGTGGATCGGCGGGCCCGAGAGCTCCGGGGCGGCGCAGGAGCGCTTCTACGGGTTCAACGCGGCGATGGACGCCGCGGGGCTCACGGTGGACCCGGCTCTCGTCCGCACCGGCCAGTTCGACGGCGCGACGGGTGCCCGGCACGCGCACGACCTCCTGACGTCCCCCGACCGGCCCACCGCGATCATGGCTGCCGACGACGAGCTCGCCGTCGGTGCGCTGTCCTCCGCGCACGCGCTCGGGATCCGCGTCCCGGACGAGCTGAGCGTCACCGGCTTCGACGACACGCCGCAGGCGGCCTGGACCACACCGCCGCTCACCACCGTCCACCAGCACCTCGACGGCATGGGGCGGATGGCTGTGCAGTCCCTCGTCACGATGGCGTCGGGGAGCTGGCCGGCCTCGCGGCACGTCGAGCTGGCGACGTCGTTGACGGTGCGCGGCAGCACGAGCGCACCGGCCCGCGACGGGGCGCTCGACCGCCGCTGACGCGCCGTCGTCCTCCCGCGCCCGCCGCAGGTCAGGTGAGCGCGACCGCGATGAGCAGCATCGTCACGAGGAACCCGGTGACGAGGTTGAGCCACAGGAACGTCCGCCACCCCGCGTTGGCGCGCTCGCAGTCCTCGTCGGTCACCCCGCGGAACCGCCACGTACTCACCGCGTAGGGCAGCGGGAGGACCGCCGCGAGCACCCCCGGCCAGGGCAGCGCGAGCAGGACGAGCGCCGCGACGACGTACGCACCGGTCGCGGCGAGCACCGTCGGCCGCGCCCCGAGCACCGTGGCGACCGAGCCGATGCCGCCGGCCCGGTCCGCCTTGACGTCCTGCACCGCGCCGAACGCGTGCGACGCCATGCCCCACAGGAGGAACGCGACGAGCACCGGCCACGTCGTGCGCGCACCGAGGTCGGCACCGGCGAGGACGAGCGCGTAGAGCAGCGGCCCGACGAAGTGGATCGACGACGACAGCGAGTCGAGGCCCGGGCGCTCCTTGAAGCGCAGCCGGGGCGCCGAGTAGGCGACGACGTCCAACAGCACGACGAGCAGCACGAGTCCCGCGAGCGGCGAGCCGAGCGCGAGCAGCCAGAGCGTGAACGGCAGCGTCGTCACCGCGCACGCGACGAGGATGCGCCGGTGCGCGGCGCGGGCCCGTGACGGGTCGACGAGCCCGCCCTCGATCCCGCCCTTGCGCGGGTTGGCGAGGTCGGAGGCGTAGTCGAAGACGTCGTTGATGCCGTACATCAGCAGGTTGTACGGCACGAGGAAGAACAGCGTGCCGACGACGAGCCGCACGTCGACCTGCCCGTCGGTCGCGAGCAGCCAGCCGGCGGCGAACGGGTACGCCGTGTTGACCCACGAGAACGGCCGGGACGCCGCGAGCACCTCGCGCACCGCCGTCACCGCCGATCCCCGCGTCCGGACCGTCCCGCTCACACCGTCTCCCTGTCGTTCGCGGCGCCCTCGTCGGGGCGCGAGGACGTGCGGCGCGAGCGCCCGAGCACGGTCCACAGCACCGGCACGAAGACGGCCGCGACGATCGCGTACGCGAAGTCCTCGAGCGGGGCGCCCCAGACGTACACCCCGAGGATCTTCTCGGGGTCGAAGACGTAGAGCCCCACGTCGATCATCATCGTGTCGAACACGGCCGTGAGGACGCACAGGTGCACCGCGGCCCACAGCAGCGCCCAGCCGCGCAGGCGCCGCAGCACCGGCCACGAGACGACCGTGAGCGCGACCATGACGAGGACGTTGAGGACGATGTTCGTCATGCCGGGTCACCGCCGTCGGGCCGGCCGGAGGTCCCGCGCTCACGGGCGAGCGCCCGCTCGGCGTCCTGGCGGTGCGCCGCGACCCGGTCGAACCAGCGCCACGCGAGCAGCCCGACGTAGCAGAGCAGCGCGAGGAAGAACGCCTCCTCGACCGGCAGCTCGGGCGCGAGGAGCAGGCCCGTCATGTGCGGGGAGTCGCCGCGCGCGAAGATGCCGAGCGCGAGCCCGACGAGGTCCCACACGAGGAACCCGACGACACCGATGCCGATCGTCCAGGCGGAGCGTCGCGCGTCGTACCAGAACGCGAGCCGGAACCGCCGGTCGATCATCGCCATGCCGCCGATCGACAGCAGCAGCGCCCCGAGGTACGCGAGCGCGATCACCGGGCCACCTGCGACCACAGGCCGCGCGGCAGCGCGGACGCGAGGAACCCCGGCCGCAGCGGCGCGGGCAGCGGGCGGGACGACGTCTCCCCCAGCATCCGCTTGACGACGAGCTCGGCACCGATGAGCACCATCGGCAGACCCACACCCGGCACCGTGCCGCCGCCGACGTGGAGGAGGTTCGGCACGCGGTGCGACGCGACGCCCGGCCGGAACATCGCCGACTGGCGCAGGGTGTGCTCCATGCCGAGCGCGGTCCCCCGCCACGCCGAGAGGTCCCGTGCGAAGTCCGCCGGGCCGACGACGCGCCGCAGCACGACCCGCGAGCGCAGGTCGGGGATGCCCGCCCACGCGGCGATCTGGTCGAGGTAGCGGTCCGCGTAGCCGTCGAGCTCGCCGGGCCGGGTGCCGATGGCCGGGTCGGCCGGGAACGGCACGAGGACGAAGAGGTTCTCGTGCCCGGGCGGTGCGGCGGTCGGGTCGCTCGCCGTGGTCCGCGAGACGTAGAGCGACGCGACGTCGGGTACACGCAGGCCCCCGGGTGGCGTGGCACGGCCCGGCCCGAGGATCGCGTCGAAGTTCCCCGGCCAGTCGCGGGAGAAGAACAGCGAGTGGTGCTCGAGCTCGGGCAGCTCGCCGCGGACGCCGGCCATGACGAGCAGCGCCGAGATGCCCGGTCCGCGGCTCTCCCACACGCCGGCCGGCAGGTCGGCGTACGACGGGTCGAGCAGCGCCGTCTCGGTGTGGTGGCGGTCAGCACCGGAGACGACGACGTCGGCCTCGACGAGCGTGCCGTCCGCGAGCCGCACGCCCCGGGCGATCCCGCGCCGGCGGGGATGCCGTGCGCTGCGGGGCGCGTCGTCGACCTCGATCCCGACGACGTCGGCACCCGTGCGTACGACGACGCCCTCGGCGACGGCGGCCTTCTCGAGGTTCTCGACGAGCGTGTACATCCCGCCGCGCGGGTAGAAGACGCCCTCGCCGAGGTCGAGGTGGCTCATGAGCGAGTAGAGCGCGGGCACCCGGTACGGCGAGGAGCCGAGGAACACCGCGTGGTACCCGAGCACCTGCCGCAGCACGGGGTGCTCGACCGTCCCGGCGATCCGGTCCGCGAGGGACTGCGTGAGCAGCCGCGCGAGGGTGCCGGAGCGGCGCAGCACGTCGGCCGACAGCGCCCGGTCGGGCCGCTCGAAGGTCGTGTAGAGGAAGTGGTCGAGCGCGGTCCGGTACGCCTCGCCGGCCTCGTCGACGTAGCGGCCGATCGCGGCCCCGGCGCCCGGCTCGATCGCGTCGAACGTCGCGGCGTTGGCCGCGGGGTCCGCGACGACGCGGAACGGGTCGACGCCGCTGCCCGGCTCGGGGAAGAGCCGGTACGCCGGGTCGAGGCGCTGGAGGTCGACGTGGTCGGCGACGCGCCGGCCGAGCAGCGCGAACGCGTGCTCGACGACCTCCGGCATGAACCACCACGACGGCCCGGTGTCGAACCGGAAGCCATCCTGCTGCCACGTCCCGGCACGTCCGCCGAGCCGGTCGTGCCGCTCGAGCAGCGTCACCTGCGCACCGCCGCGGGCGAGCAGGGCGGCCGTCGTCAGCCCGCCGACCCCGCCCCCGACGACGACGACGCGCACCGGCGTCACGCCTGCACCGCCGGTCGGACGCGGGCGACACGGAGCACCCGGTCGGACGCCTCGCGTGCGAGCGCGGTGCCGACGACCTTCCCGACGACGAGCGCCTTCGCCGGCCCGGGCACCCGGATGCGGCGGGTGGCGAGCTCGGCCGGCGGGGTCGCGGCGAGGTCGGTGAGCAGCCGGTCGTAGAGCGCGGT
>JAEXEM010000054.1 GCA_023401045.1 Actinomycetes bacterium | reverse complement strand
CCGCACGGGCGGGTGCCCGTGCGGCCGACGTGCGTCCGGGCCCGGTGGGGACGGTGCGCGGGACGCAACGCCGGCCCGTCATGAGCCCGGCGCGATGTGCGCGCCCGGCGCAACCGCCCCACGCGGGGCCGGAGCGTCACGACATCTGATCGTCACACGGCACCCGGGCACGTCACACCGCCGTCACACCCGTGACCACGACGGGCAACACGACGTTCCTAGCGTCGGCCCCGGCGTCGTGATCCACGCGGCGCCGGGACAGTGAGGAACGAACGATGACACAGCGCGAACTGATCGCTCCGGACGACATGAAGCACCTCGTCGAGCGCTTCAACTACTCCCCGGCCGTCAAGGTCGGGAACCTCATCTTCGCCGCGGGCCAGGTCGGCCGTGACTCGGACATGAACGTCATCGACTCGAGCCTCGAGGACCACATCGTCGCCGCGTGGGAGAACGTCGGCAAGGTGCTCGCCGCCGCCGGTGCCTCGTTCGAGGACATCGTCGAGATGACGACCTTCCACGTCGACCTCCAGGAGCAGCTGCCGCTGTTCCTCGAGATCAAGGACCGCTACATCCCGCGCACGGCCGTCCCGCCGGCGTGGACGGCGATCGGCATCACCGAGCTGACGTTCCCCAAGCAGCTCGTCGAGATCAAGGTCGTCGCGGTCGTCCCCTGATCGCATGACGTCAGGAGCCCGGCCGGCGCACGTGCCGACCGGGCTCCGTCACGTCCACCCCCGGGACACGCACGCGAGACCGGGCTGAGGTCGCTCATCGGACCCGGTGGGCGACCTCAGCCCGGTGTCGCACGTGCGGGCGGGCCGGCAGGGCGGGTGGGTGGGGTGGTCGACGACGACGGCGCTCGCGCCGTGAGGTGCCACGCACGCGCACGGTCTGCCCTGTCGACCGCCCACCCGCCGCGCTAGCGTCCGCGCATGACGAACCCTCGTCGAGGCGGCGTCGCGGCCGCCGTCGCGACCATCGGCCTCGTGCTCGCCGGCTGCGCCACCCCGCCGGGCAGCATGGCTCCGCCGAGCCCGTCGCCGGTCGAGGCCGTCGCACCGGACTGCCCGCTCGAGCCGGATCTGCCCGTCCCGGCCGAGCTCGCGTCGCGGTGCGTCCACGAGGGCTGGCGCGCGAACGACGAACGCCGCATGGGCGCGTACGGCGCGCCGGGCGTCACGGACCCCCTGCCGTTCGCCGGCGACGGAGCCGGCTTCGACCTCGACGGGTGCTCACCCGCCGACACGACGACGGGCGCGGTCGTCTGCACCTGGACCGTGGCCGCGTCCACGAGCGACGGGGTCGAGGGCGTCTTCGTCATGACGATGCGCGTGGAGGTGGCCTCCGAGTCGGCCGGCTACCGCGTGACGTCGATCGACCTCGAGCCCCCGGTCTGAGGTCCTCTCGTCGCCGGCGTGCGGTCGGCAGCCACGAGGCCGCCAGCGGTCCACGGTGGCGCGGGCAGCAGGGTGTGCACCTCACCCGGTGCGGGCGAGCCGGACGTGGCGGGTACCCGCCGAACCGGGGAGCGGAGGCGGGCGAGGGTCAGCTGCCCTCGCAGCGCCCCTGCCGCCAGTAGCCCATGAACGCCACGGCCTTGCGGTCGACACCGCACTCACGCACGAGGTGACGGCGCAGGGTCTTGATGACACCGGCCTCGCCGGCGAGCCACGCGTACAGGTGGGCCTCGGCGGCCAGCGGGGCACCGGTGGCGTAGTCGATCGGCACCTCCCACAGCATCCCGTGGTCGACGTCGACGTCCTCGAGGTCGGTGTCCGGGGCGGGCGCCTGGCCCGGCAGCAGGCGGGCGCACGCGGCCTGGACGGCAGGCACGAGCAGGTCGCCGTGGGCGCGGCCGTCGCGGCCGAGCCAGTGGACGTGGACGCCGTCGGGCGCGTCGAGCGGGAGGCGGTCGTCGGTGTACGGCATCTCGACGAGCACCTCGCCGCGCGCGTCGCGGGGCAGCCGCTCGACGATGCCGGCGATCGCGGGCAGCGCGGTCTCGTCACCGGCGATGAGGAGGCGGTCGGTGCGTGCCGGGGGCACGAAGTCGACGCCGCCGTGCGGGCCGACGTGGTCGGCGTTCGGGCCCATGACGACGAGCTCGTCGCCGACCTGGGCGCTCGAGGCCCAGCGGGATGCCGGGCCGGCGTCGCCGTGCAGGACGATGTCGACGTCGAGCTCGCGCGGCGCGGGGCGCACCCAGCGCGCGGTGTACGTGCGCATGGGGTGGCGGCGGTCCTCCGGGAGAGCCCGCCAGTGGCCGTACCAGTCGGCGCTGCGGCCGAGGTCGACGAGGTCGGAGTACGAGGCGCCCTCGAGCGGCAGGAAGAACTTGATCCGCTGGTCGAAGCCGTTGTCGGCGAAGCGGTCGAGGTCGTCGCCCGTGAACGTCACGCGCAGCAGGCTGGGGCACAGCCGCTGCAGCGCTGCCACCCGCACGTGGAACATGCGGAACGGCGACGCGACGGGGAGGGCGGTGTCGACGGTCGTCGTGGTGGCCTCGGTCACGTGCGTCAGCATAGGTGAGGCTTACCTGACTGCCAAGACGCAGTTCGTCACGCGGTGCGTCAGGCCGCGCAGACGCCCGGCAGGAGCTCGTCGCCGAGCGCCCCACCGAGCCCGGCCGACCCCTGGCTCCCGGGGTCCGGCGCGCCGGCGACGTCCTGCCCGGCGGGGCCGCCCTGCCCCGCCGTCCCGCCCTGGCCGGCCGCGTCGTCCTCACC
>JAEXEM010000042.1 GCA_023401045.1 Actinomycetes bacterium | reverse complement strand
CGTCACGGCAGCTCGTGCCGGAGCCGCGCCGCGAGCTCGACCGCCCGCACGACCGCGGCCGCCTTGTTGCGTGACTCCTCGTACTCCAGCGCGGGCACGGAGTCGGCGACGATCCCGCCGCCCGCCTGCACGCTGGCGCGGCCGTCGCGGACGAGCGCGGTGCGGATGGCGATCGCCATGTCCATGTCGCCGGCGAAGTCGAAGTACCCGACGGTGCCGCCGTACACCCCGCGGCGCGCCGGCTCGAGCTCGTCGATGAGCGCCACCGCCCGGGGCTTGGGTGCTCCCGAGAGCGTGCCGGCGGGGAACGTCGCGACGAGCGTGCCGAGCGCGGTCGCCCCCTCCCGCAGCCGCCCGACGACCGTCGAGCAGATGTGCATGATGTGCGAGAACCGGCGTACCGCCATGAAGTCGACGACCTCGACGCTCGTCGGGTCGCAGACCTTGGCGAGGTCGTTGCGCGAGAGGTCGACGAGCATGATGTGCTCGGCGCGCTCCTTGGGGTCCGCGAGCACCTCGTCCTGCAGCGCGCGGTCCTCCTCGGGCGTCGCGCCGCGCGGGCGCGACCCGGCGATCGGGTAGGTCGTCACGTGCCCGTCGCTCACCTTGACGAGCGTCTCGGGGCTCGAGCCGACGACGGAGAAGTCCCGGCCGTCGGCGTCCTGCAGGGTGAGCAGGTACATGTACGGGCTCGGGTTGACCGTGCGCAGCACCCGGTAGACGTCGACGGGGTCCGCCGGGCAGTCGATGTCGATCCGCTGCGAGAGGACGACCTGGAAGACCTCGCCGTCACGGATCGCCTCCTGCCCGAGGCGGACGTTCTGCTCGAACTCCTCCCGCGAGCTGCGGAACTTCAGCTCCGGCAGCACGACGTCGGGGTCGAGGACGGACCGGGCGGGTGGGGCGGGGTGGCGCAGCGCCTCCTGCATCGCGTCGAGCCGGCGCACGGCGTCGGCGTAGGCCTCGTCGACGCGCTCGTCCGTCGCGTCGAAGTTGATGGCGTTGGCGACGAGCCACACGGACCCGTCGGCGTGGTCGACCGCCGCGAGGTCCGTCGCGAGGAGCAGCGCCACCTCCGGCACGTCGAGCTCCTCCGGCGCACGGCGGGGCAGGGTCGGCTCCCAGTGGTGGACGACGTCCCACCCGAGTGCGCCGACGAGCCCGCCGGTGAGCGGCGGCAGCCCCTCGACGCGCGGGGTGTGGAGCACCTCGAGCGTGCGCCCGAGAACGTCGAGCACGTCGCCGTCGGTCGGCACGCCCACGGGCACGTCGCCGGTCCACGCGGCACGCCCGCCGCGGACCGACAGGCTCGCGCGCGACGCGACGCCGACGAACGACCAGCGGCCCCAGGTGCCGTCGGACTCGGCCGACTCGAGCACGAACGTCCCGGGCCGACCGGCCGCGAGGGTGCGGTAGAGACCGACGGGGGTGACGTCGTCCGCGAGGAGACGGCGCACGACCGGGATGACGCGGCGGTCGGCGGCGAGGCCGCGGAACGTGCCGAGCGTCGGCCACGTCGCACCCCAGGGCAGGTCGGTGGCCGTCACGCGGGCGGCCGCACCGGCGGGGGCGCTCACGGCGTCACCCCGTCCGCAGGGGCGGTCAGGGGCAGCGGCCCGCCGGCGAGGAAGCACGTGCGCTCGCCGGTGTGGCAGGCGGCGCCCACCTGGTCGACGCGCACGAGCAGGGCGTCGCCGTCGCAGTCGATGTCGACGGAGACGACGTGCTGGACGTGCCCGGAGGTGTCGCCCTTGCGCCAGTACTCCTGCCGGGACCGGCTCCAGAACGTCACGCGGCCGGTCGTCAGCGTGCGGTGGAGCGCCTCGTCGTCCATCCAGCCGAGCATGAGCACCTCGCCGGTGTCGTGCTGCTGGACGATCGCCGCGACGAGCCCGGCGTCGTCACGGCGCAGGCGGGCCGCCACGGCGGGGTCGAGGGCGCTGCTCGTCACCCGTCCGGGGGGCGTCGTGGTTCGGGTCTGCGACACGCACCTGATCCTCCCACGCGTGCGCGGGCAGGTGCGCACGCGTCCACCGCGCGGTCCGCCCGCCGCTCCCCCGGCCCTCGCCGCGGTCCTCGCACACGTGGCGGGCCGGGCTCAGCGCGTCTGGGCGACCCAGGCGGCGTGCATCCCCGCGTAGTGGCCGCCGCGTGCCGCGAGCTCGGCGTGGGTCCCGACCTCGACGACGCGTCCGGCGTGCACGACGACGACGAGGTCGGCGGCCTCGGCGGTGGACAGCCGGTGGGCGATCGTCAGGGTCGTGCGTCCGCGCGACAGCTCGCGCAGGGCACGCGCGATCCGCACCTCCGCCACCGGGTCGACCGCGGAGGTCGCCTCGTCGAGCACGAGCAGGTCACCGTCCGCGAGCCGTGCCCGGGCGAGTGCGACGAGCTGGCGCTCCCCCGCGGAGAGCAGCTCGCCGCGCTGGCCGACCGGGGTCGCGAGACCCGAGGGCAGCTCGGCCACCCACGCGTCGAGCCCGAGCTCCTCGACCGCACGCCGGACGCGCTCGGCACCGTCCGGCGAGGGGCCGGCTCCTGTGGCGGCGCCGCCCGGCCCACGAAGGGCGTAGGCGATGTTCTCCTCGACGGTGCCGTCGAAGAGGAACCCCTCCTGCGGGACGAGGACGACGCGGCGACGCAGGTCGGCGGGGTCGACGCGGCGCAGGTCGACGCCGTCGATCAGCACGCGGCCGGTCGTCGGGTCCATGAAGCGCGCGACGAGGCGCGCCATCGTCGTCTTGCCCGAGCCGGTGGCGCCGACGACGGCCACCGAGCGGCCTGCCTCGACGTGCAGGTCGACGTCCTCGAGCACCGGCGGTCCGCCGGGGTAGGCGTACCCGACGCCCTCGAACGTGACGGACGCCGGCCCGCGCGGGCTGGGCACGGCGTCGGGGCCGGGGTCGGGCACGTCGACCTCGGTCTCGAGGACCCCGAGCACCCGGCGCCACCCGGCGACGGCGTTCTGGAGCTCGTTGAGGATCTCTGTCGCCATCTGCACCGGGCCGGTGAAGAGCTGGACGAGGAAGAGGAACGCGAGGACTCGTCCCACGCTCAGCTCCCCGGCGACCCCGAGCCACGTCCCGGCGACGACGACGACGCCGAGCACGAGGTTGGAGACCAGGACTCCCGACGAGAAGACGACCGCGACGAGGTTCTGCGCCCGCACCATGGCGCGGCGGGTGCCGGCGACGGCGGCGTCGATCCGACGCTGGGTGCGGGCGGCGACGCCGTACGCCCGGATGGTCTCGGCGCCCACGACGGCCTCGGAGACCGCACCGAGCATCGCGCCGTACTGCTCGCGCACGGCCGCGTAGCGCCGGTTGACGCCGCGCTGCAGGCGCGGCAGCACGAGGACGAGCGGGACGAAGCACAGCCACACGAGCATGGTGAGCTGCCACGAGTACACGGCCATGAGCGCCGTCGCGACGCCGATCTGCAGCACCGAGACGAGCAGCATGATGCCGCCCCACTGGACGAACATCGAGATGGTGTCGACGTCCGAGGTGACGCGCGAGACGAGCGAGCCGCGCCGCTCGGTGCCCTGCGTGAGCACGGACAGGTCGTGGACGTGCCGGAAGGCGCGGGTCCGCAGCGTGAAGAGGCCGGCCTCGCTCGAGCGGAAGAGGCGCACGTTGACGAGCGCCGAGCAGAGGGCGCCGACGGCGAGCCCGGCCGCGGCGACGCCGACGAGGAGCGTGACGCGGTCGAGCTCGACGCCACCGGGAACGAGGACCGCGGTGTCGACGGTCTGCTGCACGGTGATCGGGACGAGGACGCGCGCACCGGCGGCGACGACGGCGAGCAGGAGCGTGATCCACAGCCCCTGGAGCATCTCGGGCGAGACCTCGACGCCGCGGCGCAGCGTGGCCCAGACCCCGAGGGTGCTCGCGGGTGCCATGCGCGCCCCGTCGGGCTGCGCGGCGGGCGTGCCGGTCGTGCTCATCGTGTCCCTCCGGTCTCCTCGACCACGAGGAGCGCGTCCTCGTCGTCGAGCTCGCGCCGGCGGCGCGCGGACTCCTGCTCGTACGCCGTCGCGAGCTCGCGGTACGCGGGGTCGCGCGCCATGAGCTCGGCGTGCGTGCCGCGGTCGACGACCCGTCCGCCCTCGACGTGCGCGACCTCGTCGGCGAGCAGCACCGAGGACATCCGGTAGGCGACGAGCAGCACGGTCGGGCCCGCCTCGCCGGCCGACGCACGCAGCCCCGTGAGGATGTCGCGCTCGACCCGGGGGTCGACGGCGGACGTCGCGTCGTCGAGGACGAGCACGCGCGGCGCGCGGACGAGCGCCCGCGCGAGGGCGAGCCGCTGCCGCTGGCCACCCGAGAGGTTGGCGCCCCGCTCGCCGAGCGGTGCGTCGAGGCCACCGGGCAGCGCACGGACGACGTCGTCGACGCGGGCGGCACGCAGCGCCGCCCACACCGTCGCGTCGTCCGGTGCGTGCGGGTCGTCCGCGTCCGCGAGCGTGACGTTCCCGCGCACGGTGTCCTCGAAGACGAAGGTGGTCTGGCTGACGAACGCCACCTGGGAGGCGAGGTCCGCGGGGTCGATCTCGCTCACGTCGACGCCGTCGACGCTGACGACGCCGGCCGTGGGGTCGGCGAGCCGCGGCACGAGGCCGACGAGCGTCGACTTGCCGGAGCCGGTCGGCCCGACGACGGCGAGGGTGCGGCCCGGGGAGACGTGCAGGTCGACACCCGCGAGCAGCTCGGCGTGCCCGTCGGCGGACGGCACGCGGAGGTGGACGCCGCTCATCCGGACCTCGGCGCCGGTCCCGGTCGGCGCCAGGCGCGTGCTGCCGGTGGCGGGGACCTCGCGCGCGTCGAGCACGCGCGAGATCCGGTCGTGCCCGACGAGCCCGCGGGGCAGCTCCCCGAGCACCCACCCGAAGGCACGGACGGGCACACCGAGCACCGTGAGCAGGTAGGCCGCACCGACGACGTCGCCGGTGCCGATGGCGCCCGCCGCGACCCGGTGGGACCCGACGAGCAGGACGAGGAGCGTGCCGAGCAGCGGCAGCAGGTCGATGACCGGGTCGAAGTAGGCCCGCACGACACCGACGCGCACGTTGGCGTCGCGCAGCAGCGCGGCACGCTCGGCGAACCGGTCGTCCTCCCGGCCCTCGGTGCCGAGGGACTTGACGAGGGTCGCGGCCTCGAAGCTCTCGTGCGCGACGTCGGCGACCTCGGCGCGCAGCTGCTGGGCACGGGTGATCGCCGGCGTCATGCGCCGCTGGAACACGAGGTTCGCCACGACGGCGACGGGAAGGACGACGAGCGCGGCCAGCGCGAGCCAGACGTCGACGCGCAGCAGCGCGACGGTCGCGACGACGAACATGACGCAGACCCCGAGCGCGAACGGCAGCGGGTTGAAGACGCCCGTCGCCGCCTCGACGTCGGAACCCGCGTTCGACAGCAGCTGGCCGGTGGGGTGCCGGCGGTGCCACGTCATCGGCAGCCGCAGGTACTGGCGCGTCACCGCGCGGCGGTGGTCGGCCTGGATGTCGGCCGTCCCGATGCCGGCGAAGATCCGCCGGCCGGCGACGGCGAGGGCGAGGCCGACCG
>JAEXEM010000432.1 GCA_023401045.1 Actinomycetes bacterium | reverse complement strand
GCCCCGGGGCGTCGGGGCCGCCGGCAGGGCCCGCGGCCGGCGCTCGCGCCGCTACCGGCGCGTCGACCGGCACGGTGGCGACGATGCCTCCCGCCGGATGAGACGGCCCCGCTCGCCGCGCGCGCGCCGCGAACCTGCCACAGACTCGGCGCGTGACGAGCGAGACGACGGACGAGAGCACCGGGAAGCCGACGCTGCGCCGGGCCGTGACGGGTCCGCTGCTCTTCCTCTTCGTCCTCGGTGACGTCCTCGGCGCGGGTGTGTACGCCCTCGTCGGGGAGATGGCCGGCGAGGCCGGTGGTCTCGTGTGGCTCGCGTTCGCGATCGCGCTCGTCATGGCGCTGCTCACGGCGTTCTCGTACGCCGAGCTCGTCACCAAGTACCCGCACGCGGGCGGCTCGGCGGTCTACGCGGAGAAGGCGTACCGCAGCCCGCTCGTCGCGTTCCTCGTCGGGTTCTGCATGCTCGCCGCCGGCATGGTGAGCGCGGCCGGTCTCTCGCTCGCCTTCACCGGCGAGTACCTCGCGGCGTTCCTCGACGTCCCGCAGGTGCCCGCCGCGATCGTCTTCCTCGTGCTCGTCGCGCTCGTCAACGCGTGGGGCATCAAGGAGTCGCTGCGCGCGAACATCGGGATGACGCTCGTCGAGACGACGGGGCTCGTCCTCGTCATCGTCCTCGGGGCGTGGGTGATCGGGCGCGGGGACGCCGACCTCGGCGGTGCGTTCGACCCGCCCGCGGAGACCGGCGTGTGGGTCGCCGTGCTCGGCTCGGCGCTCATCGCGTACTACTCGTTCGTCGGCTTCGAGACGTCGGCGAACCTCGCCGAGGAGATCCGCGACGTCAGCCGCGTCTACCCGCGGGCGCTGTTCGGCGCCCTGCTCACCGCCGGCGTCGTCTACCTGCTGCTCGGGTTCGTCGCGCCCGCGGTCATCGCGCCCGCCGAGCTCGCTGAGTCGACCGGCCCGCTGCTCGAGGTCGTCCGCACCGCGGGTGCCGTCCCGCCGGGCCTGTTCGCCGTCATCGCGCTCGTCGCCGTCGCCAACGGCGCACTGCTGACGATGATCATGGCCAGCCGCCTCGGCTACGGGATGGCCCAGCGCGGTCTGCTGCCGTCGCCGATGTCCCGCGTCCTGCCGGGGCGCCGCACCCCGGGCGTCGCGATCGCCGTCACCACGGTCGTCGCGATCGTCCTCGCCGCGACCGGTGAGCTCGTCGATCTCGCGTCGACCGTCGTCCTGCTCCTGCTGTTCGTCTTCCTCTCGACGAACGTCGCGGTGCTCGTGCTGCGCCGGGACCGCGTCGAGCACGACCACTTCAGCGCCCCGACGGCGATCCCGGTGCTCGCGGTGCTGTCCTGCCTCGTGCTGCTCACCCGGCAGGAGCCGCAGCACTGGCTGCTCGCGGGGGTGCTGCTCGCCGTCGGGGTGCTGGTGTACCTCGTGACGCGGCGGTCCTCGCGCGTGCCGGTCGCGGCGGAGTGACGCCGCGCGCCCGTGGCGACGTCAGGCGGGTGGCCCGGGCCGGGCACCGAGGGTGGCGTTGACGAGGGGCCCCCAGTCCCCGAACTCGGGAACGTCCACCCAGTTCCCGTCGGTCGCGACGTCCGTGAACTCGGTGACCTCCGTGCGGCGGGACCCGTCGGTGTGCACGAGGGTCGCCGTGCCGTCCGGGCGGGTGATGGTCTCGATGATCGTCGTCGCGTCCGACATCCGGTAGGCGGTGTCGTCGTCGGGGTACAGGTACTCGGTGGACGAGTCCCGCCACAGCCGGCCGTCACGGCGCATCCAGTCGACGAGCCGTGCCACGGCACCCCCGGGTGTGAACAGCTGCACCCGGAAGCCGACGGGCGACGCGCCGATGACCCACACAGGCCGGGGCGTGCCGTTCTCGTCGCGGCGCTCCGCGTCGACGACGTCGATGCCGGCGTCGCGCGCGTACAGCGCGGGCGCCTCCTGCGGTGACACCCACGCGTGGTCCATCGTGGGCCTGCGCGTCAGGCGGTTCCACCGCGTGGTGTAGAGCACCTGCTGCATCAGACCCCTCCCGGCGCCACGTACGGTGCGTACTGCTGGACGGTCACGCCTGCCTCGGCGGCCCGCTCGAGGAACCAGGGCGGGGCCGAACGGTAGCGGGTGCCCGTGCGGGGCGGCCAGGACCCTCGGACGACCCCTCCCGCAGCGCATCCGGTTCGCACTAGGTTGTCCGCCATGCGTACGACGGGCGCAGTGCCGCGCTGGGTGGCGATGGCTGCGTTGGCGATCTCCCTCGTGGTGTTCGGGGCCAGTGGCGGCGCCGGCGGAACCGAGCCGGAGGCGGTCACACCGCCGGCGGCGACGCCCTCGCCGCCGAGCTGAGAGACCCGCGGGCTACGGCACCGTGACGACCGCGCTGACGACGTCCTCGTGCCCGCCGAAGTCGACGACCCACAGCTCGATGACGAGCGTCGTCCCCGACGGCAGGTCGACCCACTCGTAGCCGAGGCCCGGCAGGTCCGCCCACAGGCCGACGTCCGAGGTGCCGACCCACTCCTGCCCGCCGTCCGCGTCCGCGACGAGGACCTCGGGGACGATGATCCCCTCGGGGTCGGCGGTGAACGCGCCGTACTGCGTGCCGTTGTGGAGGTAGTACGTCTCGCTCAGCAGGTCGCCGGAGTCGCCGTCGACGACGATCGAGAGCAGCACGTCGGCCGGGTCGTCGTCCTCACCGGGCGCGTAGTACGCCATGGGGACGTCGATCGTCCCGACCTCCCAGTCGTCGTCGCTCGTCAGCTCGATGTACGCCGGCGCGGAGTCCTCGCCGTCGGTCATGACGAGCGTCGTGAGGTCGAAGACGCCGAGCACGCTGCCGTCCTCGTCGATCGCGGCCTGCTCCTGCCCGCGGTAGGTCGTCGTGCCGTCGTCCTCGACGACGCCGTACCGGATGAACGCCTCCGCGACGTTGTCCGCGGCCGCCTCGTCGAGGAACGTCGCGATGTTGAGGCCGTCGTCGTCGAACCACACCTCGGCGTCGTCGCCCCCGAACGCGGCGCGCGCCTCCTGCGGGATCGCGGCGCCCACGCCGTAGTAGGTGCGGAGGAACTGCGCCCAGCCCTCGGCGACGCCGATGCCCTGGTACGTCTCGTCGTAGTGCTCGACGCGCGGCGGGAAGTAGATCGACAGGCCGGTGGCCCCGCGGGTCGCCTGCCCGTCGACGCGGGCGAGGACGGCGTCGTTGACCGCCCGTACGAGCGCGTCGGCCTCGTCGGAGACCGGCAGCGAGTCGACGCCGATCTCCCCGGCGAGGATCGCGAGGTCCGTCATGAAGCTGTCCTCGTCCGGGTCCGGCGAGCGCCCGAAGCCGAGGGTCTGCGCGAGGGTGCGGCCGACCGTCGCGGAGACGCCGTCGGCCTGCGCGACGAGCGCACCGCTGAACGCGTCGAGCGCCTCCTCGACCGCGGGCACCAGCGTGAGGTCGACGAGCGACAGCGTGATCGCGGTGTCGGTGCCCCAGTCCTTCGCCTGCGCGGCGAACCCGTCGATGAGCGCCTCACCGAGCTCGACCGGGGACGCGCCGTCGGCGGCTGCGGCCAGCGCCGTGTAGTCCCAGCCGTGGCCGGGCTCGAGCTCCTGCGAGGCGAGCATGAGGTCCGCGACCGGGGTCATCGCCGCCGCGACCTCGTACGTCGCCATGAGGCACGCGTCGAAGCCCAGCAGGTCGAGCCGCTCGACACCGGTGCCCTCGAGGCCCGCGGCGATGCCGTCGCGGATCTCGGCGAGGGTGAGGGTGTCGTGGTCGTTCGACTCGTCGCCCCCGACCCCGGGCCACGAGGCGCCGTGGTCGGAGATGACGAGCGCGTAGTTGTCCGCCGGGTACGTCCCGATGCCGTGCGCGACGAAGTCGGCGAGCACCTGCGGGTCCCCGGTGTTGACGTCCCCGAGGTCCTCGACGACCTCGCCACCACCGGGCACGACCTCGATGAGCCGGCCGCCCACCCAGTCGTCCATGCCGAGCACCGGGTCGTCGCTGTACCCGTCGGCGCGGTCGAGCAGCGTGACGATCGTCAGCCCGTCCTGCGTGCCGACCTCACCCATCTCGTCGACGTCCTCGAGCAGGTACGGCTCGAGGTCCGTGTCGGCGATCGAGTAGGCGAGCACCGTCCACGACCCGCGCTCGCCGGGGCCCGCGTCGGGCGTCGGCTCCTCGTCGAGGCAGGCGGCCGTCACGGCGACGATCGCGACGGCGACACCTGCCGAGAGCAGCCGGCGCCCGCGGGGCACCCGGCGAGCGCGGCCCGTCACAGGCCGACGAACGGGATCGCGGCCGTGAGGATCCCGGCGACGACGAAGATCACCGTGCCGGTGGCCGCGAGCACGAGCTGCACGCCCGCGCGCTGCACGACCGCACCGATGCCGAGGAGGAACAGCGAGATCGCCATGAGCACCGTGTTGAGGGTGAGACGGTCGCTCAGGCTGTTGTACTCGTTGCCCTTGTCGGTGACGGCGAGCGCCTCGTCCTTCGTCTCGGTGTACGAGGCGAACAGCGCGTCGAGGTAGTCCTCGTTGTTCTGCGGGCTCGTCCAGTAGTCGGGGTCGGCCTCGTTCTCCGCCTCCGCCCACTCGATCGCCGCGGCCAGCTCCTCCGAGACGGCCTGGAACATGAGCGTCTCGTACGCGAGGTCCGCGTCCGCCGCGATCGCCGGGTCGCTGCTCTGCGAGCTGATCGACAGCTCCGTCAGCCGGTTGAGCACCTGCGTGTCCTGCATGTACTGCTGGTTGCCCTCGAGGTAGAGCGACTCCGCCTCCGTCGAGAGCGCCCCGGCCTGCTGGTACGCACCGGCCATCTGGCTGTCGTACAGGGCGGCCTGGAACGACGCGTACGCCGTCGTCGTCGACACGACGCCCAGGAGGATCGCGATGACGACGTCGAAGTTGCGCATGAGGCCCGCGAACCGCGTGCTGGGGGCGTCGGTGGCGGGCGTGGTCGTGTCGGTCGCGGTCGCGGTCGTGTCGGTCGCGGTCGTGTCGGTCGACAAGGCAGGACTCCTCAGGAGCGGGGGGACGAGGCCTGCGGACCTTAGGGGCGTGCTGTCCGGTGCGTCTGCGGGGTGCGCGACGGGTGAGACGGGCAAAGCGGAGCAGCGCCCGGTGCGGGGTAGCAACCGGACGGGAATTCGCAGGTGACCTGCGGCGGAACGGGTGACGGGGACACGTTCGGCCGTCGCCCGGGAGTGGCCGGTCGGGGGCGACCGGGGCTGTGGACGGTGGCCTCGCCGGTGAGGGCGGATCGGTACGGTGTGCCCGGTTCGTCCCGTCGCTGTGCTGGAGGTCGCGTGGATCTGGGGGTGCTCGACCGCGAGCCCGAGGCCGGCGACCTCGAGGCCGTCGACGGGCTGGTCGCGGGGTTCGTCGCACGCGGGGACCGGTTCTCGGAGCGGGCGCTCGGGGTACGGGCCGCCGGGGACGAGCTGGTGTCGGCGTCGACGGGCCGGTGGTCGGTAGCGCTGGGGGAGCGGAGCGTGCGTCTGGCTGCGGGTGCGGACGACGCGGCTGCGGGGTGCCGGGACGTCGCGCGGGTGCTCGCCGGGTACGCCGCCGGGCTGCGTGACCTGCGGGGGCGGGTGGCGGTCTGCCGGCGGGAGGTGAGCGCGTCGCGTGGCCGTGCCGCCGCGGCCCGGGTGACGTACGAGGCGGC
>JAEXEM010000151.1 GCA_023401045.1 Actinomycetes bacterium | reverse complement strand
GTCGAGGTCCGGCCGGCGGAGCCGGCCGCGCACGGGGCCGACCACGTCGAGATGCTCCTCGTGCCGCACGCCGGCGCGCCCGCCCGCCCGCTGGGCAAGGGTGCCTCCGGCGGCGAGCTCTCGCGCGTCATGCTCGCCCTCGAGGTCGCCCTCGCCACCGCCGAGGGGTCCGGGGCGGCGACGCCCGGCACGTTCGTCTTCGACGAGGTCGACGCCGGCGTCGGGGGCAGCGCCGCCACCCAGATCGGCGCCCGGCTGGCGCGTCTCGCCCAGGAGTCCCAGGTGCTCGTCGTCACCCACCTGGCCCAGGTCGCGGCCTTCGCGGACCGGCACCTCGTCGTGACGAAGTCCGCAGCGGACGGTGTCGACGTCGTCACCGAGTCCGACGTCCGCGAGGTGACCAGCGAGGACAGGGTCGTCGAGCTCGCCCGGATGCTGTCGGGTGAGACCGACTCGCCGACCGCGCGGGCGCACGCAGCCGAGCTCCTCGCCCGGTCCGTGGGACGATGAGGCACGATGAGAGTCTCCCTGCGCCGCCGCACGCCCGCGACCGACGATGCCGAGATCGTCGGCCCCGTCCGCGTCGACCCCCGGACCAAGTCGCTCACCAAGCGCCTGCGGCCGGGTGACGTCGCGGTCATCGACCACCTCGACCTCGACCGGGTGTCGGCCGAGGCGCTCGTCGCCTGCCGGCCCGCCGCGGTGCTCAACGCCGCGCGCTCGACGTCCGGCCGGTACCCCAACCTCGGGCCCGAGATCCTCGTCGAGGCCGGCATCCCGCTCGTCGACGACCTCGGTCCCGACGTCATGTCCCTCACCGAGGGGCGTGTGCTGCGCGTCGTCGACGGTGCCGTGCTCGACGGTGACGAGCTCGTGGCCGAGGGCGTCGCGCAGACGCCCGAGACCGTCGCCGCCGCCATGGAGGAGGCGCGTGCCGGGCTCTCGGTGCAGCTCGAGTCGTTCGCCGCCAACACGATGGACTACCTGCGCCGTGAGCGCGAGCTGCTGCTCGACGGCGTCGGCGTGCCCGACATCGACACCCGCATCGACGGCCGGCAGGTACTCATCGTCGTGCGCGGGTACCACTACAAGGAGGACCTCGTCACGCTGCGGTCCTACATCCGCGAGTACCGCCCGGTGCTCATCGGCGTGGACGGCGGTGCGGACGCGATCCTCGAGGCCGGGTGGCGCCCCGACCTCATCGTCGGCGACATGGACTCCGTCTCCGACCGGGCGCTGCGCTGCGGTGCCGAGATCGTCGTGCACGCCTACCGCGACGGCCGTGCGCCGGGGCTGGCGCGCGTCGAGCAGCTCGGCGTGCCGCACGTCGTCTTCCCCGCGACCGGGACGAGCGAGGACGTCGCCATGCTCCTGGCCGACGACAAGGGCGCCGAGCTCATCGTCGCCGTCGGCACCCACGCGACCCTCGTGGAGTTCCTCGACAAGGGCCGCGCCGGCATGGCGAGCACGTTCCTCACGCGGCTGCGCGTGGGCGGCAAGCTCATCGACGCCAAGGGCGTGTCGCGGCTCTACCAGCACCGCATCTCGAACGTGCAGCTCACGCTGCTGGTCCTGGCGGGCCTGCTGGCGCTCGGCGTCGCGCTCGCCTCGACCGCCGCCGGCCAGACCCTCTTCGGGCTCGGCGGGGCCCGCCTGGACGACATCGGCTCCTGGCTCGGCTCGTTGTTCGGGGGGACGCCATGACCCCGGGCACGACCGCCCCGCAGCCCGCACCCCCCGTCGCGACCCGTCGCGCCCTCGACCGAGAGCACACCCCGTGATCGACTTCCGGTACCACCTCGTCTCCCTCATCTCCGTCTTCCTCGCCCTCGCCGTCGGCATCGCGCTCGGCGCCGGGCCGCTCAAGGAGACCATCGGCGACACCCTCACCGGCCAGGTGGAGGTGCTGCGCACCGAGAAGGAGCAGCTGCGCGCCCAGCTCGACGAGACGAGCGGCGACCTCGCGGCCGCCGACGCGTTCGTCGCGGCCTCCGCGGACCAGCTGCTCGCCGGCGTGCTCACCGACCGGCGCGTGGCGCTCGTCGTCCTCGACGAGGTCACCCAGGACGAGGTGTCCGCGGTGAGCGAGCGGATCGACCAGGCCGGTGGGAGCGTCTCGGCGACCGTGACGGTCAACGACACCTGGACCGACCCGGGGTTGGCCACCTACCGGCGCACGCTCGCCGGCACGCTCGTCTCCTACCTCGCCGTGCCGCCCCCGGCCGACGCCGGCACCGACGTCGAGCTCGCCGAGGCGCTCGTCTCCGGGCTCGTCGGTGCCGACTCGGCCGCGCCCGACGTGCTCTCGGAGAACGCCGCCTCCCTGCTCGACGTCCTCGCCGAGGGCGACCGCGCGCTCGTCTCCTTCGCGGGCGACGTCACCCGGCCCGCCGACGCGATCGTCGTGCTCGCGGGCACCCCGGCCGGGACCGACGGCGCGGAGCCGACCGAGGGGGCGACGCCGGTCACCCGCACCGCGCAGCTCGCCCTCGTGTCCGCCGCCCAGCGGCTGTCGGAGGGTGTCGTCGTCGCCGGCAGCACCCCCGGTGACGACAGCCTCGTGAGCGAGGTCCGCGCCGACGACACACTCACCGGCACCGTCTCGACGGTGACGGACGCCGACCGTGTCACCGGGCAGGTCGCCGTGCCGCTCGCGCTCGCCGCGCAGATCGGCGACCAGCCCGGGCACTACGGTCACGGTGACGGCCTCGAGGCGATGCCCCCGGTCGTCACGCTCGCACCCGTCGACCGGACGCCCGCCGACGCGGGCACCGAGGCGGACGCCGCCGGTGCCGACGGTGCGGGTGCCGACGCCGCCGGGGACACGACGGGAGACGGTGAGGCCGGGTGAGCGCCGGGCGTCGCCTCACGGC
>JAEXEM010000416.1 GCA_023401045.1 Actinomycetes bacterium | reverse complement strand
CCGCCTGGTCCATGCCGCCGGTGGGTGCGCCGGCCATCTCGTTCTCCGCCCGCACGCACACCTCGGCGAGCCGGGCCCGGCCCGCGTCGTCGAGGGGTGCGCCGTGCTCGTCGACGTCCCCGGCGAGCCCGAGGCCGTGCACGGCGTCGAGCGCGACCGCGACGGACGCCTCGAGCGCCGCCGAGGAGGACAGCCCGGCGCCGGAGGGCACGCACGAGTCGATCGCGACGTCGAAGCCGCCGACGCCGGACCCTGCCTCGTGCAGCGCCCACGCGACCCCGACGACGTACGACGCCCAGCCGTGCACCGCGCCGGGGACGGCGTCGGCGAGCCGGACCTCGACGACGCCGGGCTCCTGGGCGGAGACGAGCCGCACGAGGTCGTCCTCGCGAGGGCGGACGGCCGCGTACGTGCGGTGCGGCAGGGCGATCGGCAGCGCGAGGCCGCCGTTGTAGTCCGTGTGCTCCCCGATGAGGTTGACCCGGCCCGGTGCGGAGCGCACCACGGCGGGCGCGGTACCGAACGTCGCGACGAAGAGGTCGCGCACGCGGCCCGCGCCCTCGTCGGGCGTCCACGCGGGGGTCATGACGGGAGTCGGCATCTCGTGCTCCGGGGTCGTGGCGGGCGGGGTCACGCCAGCTCCTGCAGCCGGTGGGCGATGCGCTCGGGCGTGGTGTCCGAGATCCACGACGCCATGGCGGACTCCACGCCGGCGAGGTACTTCAGCCGGCCGGGGGCGCGCAGCACCGAGAAGAGCTGGAGGTGCAGCCGGGACAGGTCGCGTCCTTCGCGGACGGGCGCCTGGTGCCAGGCGCTGATGTACGGCAGCGGGATCGGTGCGCCGTCGTCACCGACGAAGTAGCGGTCGAGGCGGCGCAGCAGCGTGACGTACGTGCGGGCGAGGTCGTCCCGCTCGTCGTCCGTGAGCGCCGGCAGGTCCGGGACGTCGCGGCGCGGGGCGAGGTGCACCTCGACGGGCCAGCGTGCCGCGAACGGCACGTAGGCCACCCAGTGCTCGGACTCGAGGACGACGCGCTCGCCGTGGCGCAGCTCGGCGTCGAGCAGGTCGCGCAGCAGCAGCCGCCCGGTCGCGTCGTGGTGCTCGCGAGCGCGGCGCAGCATCGCCGTCGTGCGCGGGGTGACGTACGGGAAGGCGTAGATCTGCCCGTGCGGGTGGTGCAGCGTCACCCCGATCTCCTTGCCGCGGTTCTCGAAGCAGAAGACCTGCTCGACCCCCGGCAGCGTGGACAGCTCGCGGGTGCGGTCGACCCACGCCTCGACGACGGTGCGCACCCGGTCCGGGCCGACGCTCGCGAGCGAGGCGGTGGGGTCGGAGGAGAAGCAGACGACCTCGCAGCGTCCGGCGGCCGGGCGCCGCTGCCACACCTCCTCGCCGTCGACGGTCTCGGTGCCGGCGGCCTCGGTGCCGGGGACCGTGAGCAGCGAGGGGAAGCGGTTCTCGAAGACGACGACGTCGTAGTCGGTGTCGGGGATCTCGCCGTCCTGGTACGCCGCCCCCGGGCGGGCCGGCGCGAGCGGGTTCGCGTCGGCGGGCGGCAGGAACGTGCGGTGCATGCGGTGCGCGGCCATCGGTACCCAGTCGCCGGTGAGGGCGTCGAACCGCAGCTCCGGGCCGGTGACGGGCCGTGCGACGCCGTCCTCGCCGACGACGGGCGCGAACCGGTCGGGCAGCGGTCGGGGGTCGTCGAGGCGCCGGGTCGCGTGTCCGGAGACGTAGGGCTCGGAGTCGTCGAAGTAGATGAGCTCACGGCCGTCGGCCAGGCGGGTCGACGTACGGCGGACGCGGACGGCGGTCACGGCTGGTCCTCGGGGGTGGGGGGGACGGGGGCGAGCACGAGGCGCTCGACGACGTCGTCGAGCCGGCGGCGGGCGTCGGCGGGCAGGCCGTCGTCGAGGACGAGGGTGTCGACCTCGTCGTAGCGGCAGATGCGCGCGAGGCCGACGGTGCCCCACTTCGTGCTGTCGGCGAGGACCGTGGTGACGTCGGCGCAGCGCAGCAGCGCTCGGTCGGTCGCGGCCTCGGCGAGGTTGGGGGTGGTGGCGCCGTCGGCGTCGAGGCCGTGGACGCCGAGGAAGGCCCGGTCCACGTGCAGGCTCGCGAGCGTCGCGTCGGCGACCGGGCCGACGAGCGCGTCGGACGGGGTACGGGTGCCGCCGGTGAGGACGACCTCGACGTCGTCCACGCCGTGCAGCACGTCGGCGACGCGCAGCCCGTTGGTGACGACGGTGAGGGGGCGCAGCGCCGGGTCCGCGACGAGCAGCGAGGCGAGCAGCCACGTCGTCGTGCCCGCGGAGAGCGCGAGGCTCTGGCCGGGGGAGACGTCGGCGAGGGCGGCGCGGGCGACGGCGGCCTTCTCGGCGGAGGCCCACGTGCGCTTCGCGTCGAACCCTGGCTCCTCGGTCGAGCGCGCGGGCGTGTCCGGCCCGACCGCGCCGCCGTGCACGCGTCGCACGAGCCCGGCCCGAGCGAGCTCGGCGATGTCCCGGCGCACGGTCATGTCCGAGACGCCGAGCAGGGTGACGAGGTCGGCGACGCGCACGGCACCGTGCTCGCGGACCTGCGTGAGGATGCGGTCCTGCCGCTGTGAGGCCAGCATGCCTCACAGCATCCATCAGGATCGAACAGAAATCAACATCCCGGCGGTCAGCGCGTCACGGGCGACAACCCGAGCGAGCGGCCGGCGAGGTTCCGCGGCCGCCCGCCGATCGTCCGGGCGAGGTCCCGCAGCACCTGTGCGGCGGGGGAGTCCGGGGCGTCGAGGACGACCGGCGTCCCGCTGTCGCCCGCCTCCCGCAGCCGCACGTCGAGCGGCACCTGCGCGAGCAGCGGCACGTCGGCACCGGTGAGCCGTGCGAGGTCGTCGGCCACCTGCTGCCCGCCGCCGGAGCCGAACAGCTCGAGCCGCGACCCGTCCGGCTGCTCGAGCCACGCCATGTTCTCCACGACCCCGACCACTCGCTGCCGGGTCTGCACCGCGACCGCACCGGCGCGCGCCGCGACCTCGGCGGCCGCGACCTGCGGCGTCGTGACGACGACGATCTCCGACCCGGGCAGCAGCTGCGCCACCGAGATCGCGATGTCACCGGTCCCCGGGGGCAGGTCGAGCAGGAGCACGTCGAGGTCGCCCCAGAAGACGTCCGCGAGGAACTGCTGGAGGGCGCGGTGGAGCATCGGCCCGCGCCACACGACCGGCTGGCCCGCCGGCACGAACATCCCGATGGAGACGACCTTGACGTCGTGCGCCACGGGCGGCAGGAGCATGTCGTCGACCTTCGTCGGCGGCCGGTCCACCCCGAGCATCCGCGGGATCGAGAAGCCGTAGACGTCCGCGTCGACGACGCCGACCCGCAGGCCGTCGGCGGCCATCGCGACCGCGAGGTTCGCCGTCACCGAGGACTTGCCGACCCCGCCCTTGCCGGACGCCACCGCGACGACCTTCGTCAGCGACTGCGGCTGCGCGAACGGGATCTGCGGCTCGGCCGACGTGCCGCGCAGCATCGTGCGCAGCTCGCTGCGCTGCTCGGCCGTCATGACCCCGAGGTCGACGCGCACCGCCGCGACCCCGTCGACCTGCTCGACCGCCGCGGTGACGTCCCGCGTGAGGGTGTCCTTCAGCGGGCACCCGGGCGTCGTGAGGTCGAGGCCCACGACGACGACGGCGCCGCTGCCGCCGGGCTCGAGGTCGACGGACCGGACCATCCCGAGCTCGGTGATCGGGCGGCGGATCTCGGGGTCCTGGACGCCCGCGAGGGCCGTGCGGACGGCGTCGACCAGCGCGTGGGCGGGGGAGTCGGTGGGCACCGACCCATCGTAGGTCGGGCCGGGAGCGGCGGGACCGGCCGGAGGTCCGAGGCCGCTCAGCGCTCGGCGGCGGAGCGTCCGCCCGCCTCGCCGCCGGGACGGCGCCGCTGCCCGTCCCCGGTGTCCTCGTCGCCGGTCTGGAGCTCCTCGAGGAGCGTGCGCAGCTCGGAGCGCACGAAGTCGCGCGTCGCCACCTCGGACAGGGCGATGCGCAGCGACGCCATCTCCCGGGCGAGGAACTCGGTGTCGGCGAGGTTCCGCTCGGCGCGCTGACGGTCCTGCTCGGCCTGCACCCGGTCGCGGTCGGTCTGGCGGTTCTGCGCGAGGAGGATGAGCGGTGCCGCGTACGACGCCTGCAGCGACAGCATGAGCGTGAGCGCGGTGAACCCGTTCGACGGGTCGTCGAACCGGAAGCGCTCGGGCCCCCAGCTCGCGTTCCACGCGATCCACACCGCGCAGAAGATCGTCAGCCACACGATGAACCGCGGCGTGCCGAGGAAGCGGGCGATCGACTCCGAGATCCGGCCCGACGCGTCCTTCTCCAGCTGGACGCGGGGCAGCAGCGAGCGGCCGCGGGTGCGCGGCTGGTCGAGGCGGTCAGCCACGGCGCGCCCCCTGACCCGTCGGCGGCGGCGTCGAGGGGTCGACGTGCTCGTCGCTCTGCTCGCGCCAGTCCTCGGGCAGCAGGTGGTCGAGGACGTCGTCGACCGACACGGCGCCGAGCAGGCGGCGCTGCTCGTCGACGACCGGCAGCGCGAGCAGGTTGTACGTCGCCAGCTGGCGCGTCACGGTCATGAGCGGGGCGTCCGCGCCGACCGGCTCGATGTCGGTGTCGACGATCTGCCCGATCGACTCGTGCGGCGGCTCGCGGAGCATCCGCTGGAGGTGGACGACGCCGATGAAGCGCCCGGTCGGCGTCTCCAGCGGCGGACGCGTGACGAAGACCTGCGCGGCGAGCGCGGGCGCGAGGTCACGGCGCCGCACGTGCGCGAGCGCGGCCGCGATCGGCGTCTCCGGGCCGAGGACGACCGGCTCGGTCGTCATGAGACCGCCCGCCGTGTTGTCCTCGTACGCGAGCAGGCGGCGGACGTCCTTCGCCTCCTCGGGCTCCATGAGCGCGAGGAGCTCGGCGGCCTGCTCGACGGGCAGCTCGCCGAGGAGGTCGGCGGCGTCGTCGGGCTGCATCGCCTCGAGCACGTCGGCCGCGCGGCCACGCTCGAGCGCGCCGAGGATCGTCACCTGGTCGTCGCCGGGCAGCTCCTCGAGGACGTCGGCGAGCCGCTCGTCGTCGAGCGCGGAGGCGACCTCGAGCCGGCGCTGGGCCCCCATCTCGTGCAGCACGTCGGCGAAGTCGGCCGGCTTGAGGTCGTCGTACTGCGCGAGCAGCAGCTGGGCGCCCTGCGCGTCACCGGCGCTCGAGAGCCCGACGACCTCCTCGACCGGCACGAGGAGCGTCTCGCCGCGGCGGCGCAGCAGCCCGCCGCGCTGGTCGGCGCGCCGCACGAAGACCTTCGTCACGACCCAGTCGCCGCTGCGCTGCAGCTCCATCGCGACGTCCTCGACGGTCGCCGCACCCGACCCGTCGGCCAGCTCGACGCGGCGGTCGAGCAGCTCGCCGACGACGAGCGTCTCGGAGGCGCGCTGCTCGAAGCGGCGCATGTTGAGCAGGCCGGTCGAGATGACCTGCCCGGCGTCGATGGCCGTCACCCGGGTGAGCGGCAGGAAGACCCGGCGCCGGCCCGGCACCTCGACGACGAGACCGACGGCCCGAGGGGCCCCGGTGGACCGCACGAGCACGACGACGTCGCGCACCCGGCCGACCTCGTCACCGATCGGGTCGAAGACGGTGGTCCCGGCGAGGCGCGCGACGAACACCCGGGTCCCGACGCTGCTGCTCACGGCCGCCAGCCTAGACGCGCCGCCGCCGCATCGTCCGGTCACGCGCCGGGCGGTCCGTGCGCAGGTGGCGGCGGGTCGTGCGCCCTGGCGCCCCGGTGGCGGGTGGGGGAGGATCGGGGTATGTCGTTCTCGTCGTCCGGGAGGATCCCCACCACGCCGACGCTGCCGACGGGCGAGACCGTCGCCACGTACGGGACGTACCTGCAGGCGCAGAAGGCCGTCGAGCTGCTCGCCGAGAAGTCCTTCCCGGTGCGCGCGGTGACGATCGTCGGCTCGGACCTGCGGATGGTCGAGCGCGTCATCCGGCGGCTGTCGTACCCCTCCGCGGCCCTCGGCGGGTTCCTCTCGGGGGCGTGGTTCGGTCTCTTCGTCGGCCTCGTCCTCACGCTGTTCTCGTCGACGGGGAACGCGGGCATCATGCTGCCCGCGGTGCTCTTCGGGGGCGCGTTCGGGCTGCTCTTCTCCGTCATCGGGTACTCCTTCACGCGCGGCCGGCGGGACTTCGCGTCCTCGAGCCAGATCGTCGCGGCGTCGTACTCTCTGCTCTGCCTCGGCGAGCACGCCGCGCAGGCGCGGTCGATCCTCGAGAGCACCGGCGGCGTCGTCCCCGCGTGGGGGCAGCCCGTCG
>JAEXEM010000345.1 GCA_023401045.1 Actinomycetes bacterium | reverse complement strand
CGGCGAGGCCGAGCGCGAGCGCCGTGAGCGCGGCGGCTGCGCGCGGTCTGCGTGTCACGGGGCCTCGACGTGCTCGACCGCGACGTTCGTCGACTTGACCGCGGCCACGGCGACGACGCCCGGCTCGAGCCCGAGCTCGTCGGCGGCCTCCCGGCTGATGAGGGACACGAGGCGGAACGGGCCGGCCTGGATCTCGACCTGCGCCATGACGGTGTCGCGCACGACGCGCGTGACGACGCCGCGCATGCGGTTGCGCGTCGAGCGCTGGGCGCCGCCGGGCTCGGGCGGTGCGGCGAGGTCCTGCGCGACCCGGGCGAGCACCCGCCCGTCGACGACGTGGTGGCCCGAGCCGTCCCGCGTCGAGGTGAGGCGCCCCGAGTCGATCCACCGCCGCACGGTGTCGTCGCTCACGCCGAGGAGCGTGGCGACCTCGGAGACCCGGTAGCTCGGCACGGGGCCACGGTAGCGGGAGCGCCGCATCTGCGGCGAGATGCCGGTGCTCCTGCCGCAGGTGCGGCGGTTGCACGGCACCGGTCCGCAGGACCGGCGGCGTCGGACGCCACGGTCGTCGCGGGCGCGCCTACGCTCGCCCCGTGACCGCCGACCCCGCCCGCCTGCACCCCCCGAGCCGGCGCGTCGTCGTCGCCGACGTCACCACCGACCCGGTGGACGTCGACGCGCTCGCGCGCGCGGTCGCCGACGACGCGGCCGGCGCCGTCGTCACGTTCGCCGGCGTCGTGCGCGACCACGACCGCGGGCGTGCCGTCACGGCGCTCGAGTACGTCGCGCACCCCGACGCACCCGCCGTCGTCGCGCGCGTCGTCGCCGACGTGGCGGCGCGCAGCGACGTCGACGCGGTCGCGTGCGTCCACCGGGTGGGGCCGCTGGCGGTGGGGGAGTGCGCGCTCGGGGTCGCGGTCTCCGCGGCGCACCGCGCCGAGGCGTTCCGGGCAGCGGCGCTCCTCGTCGACGAGGTGAAGGCGCACCTTCCGGTGTGGAAGCGCCAGGACCTCGCCGACGGCGGCCACGAGTGGGTCGGCTCCGCCTGAAGCACTGGCCCGGGCGCTGTGCCTCGGGGCACGGCGCAGCGCCTTCACGCCGGTCCCAGCTCGTCGGTGCGGGCCGAGCTCGTCGGTGCCCCGGCTCGTCGGTCCGGAGCCGGGTGGCCGACCGCGCCCGGTGGTCGGTGCGTCAGCCGCCCGCGAAGGGCGGCAGCACGTCGACCCGACGCACGTCCCCGAGCACCGCGTCCCGCTCCCGGTGGAGCACACCGTCGACGAGCAGCGCGCAGCGTGCCGCGACCGTGGCGAGCGCGTCGCCGTGCCGTGCGGCGAGCGCGTCGAGCAGCTCACCGACCGTGGCGCCGGCGGGGACGTCGACCGACTCGGACTCCCGGCCGGCCGCCTCGGCCGCAGCCGCGAAGTAGCGCACCTCGACCCCCCGTCCGCGGGCTCCCCGGCTCCCGTCCGTACCGCGCACCGCGAGGGCGTCGGGAGCCTCGGGCGCCACCGCACCCACCTGCGTGCTCGTGCTGCTCACGTCACCCTCCGATCGCACTCATGGTCCGCGCCGGCTGCAGGAACGCCGGGTCGTCGATGCCGTGCCCGGCCGCCTTCCCCCGCATCGCCGCGCGCCACGCCTCGGCGAGCGCCGCGTCGTCGGCGCCGCCGCGCAGCAGGCCGCGCAGGTCGTCCTCGTGTCGCGCGAACAGGCAGCTGCGGACCTGCCCGTCCGCCGTGAGACGCGTGCGGTCGCAGGCCCCGCAGAACGGGCGCGTCACCGACCCGATGACGCCCACCGTGGCTCCGGGGTGCCCACCGACGTGCCACGTCTCGGCGGGGGCGCCGCCGCGGGTGCCGGGCCCCTCCGGCTCGAGGTCGAACGCCGCAGCCAGCGCGCCGAGGATCTCCGCGGCGGAGACGAGGTCGTCGCGTCGCCACGACCCGTGCGGGCCGAGCGGCATCTGCTCGATGAACCGCAGGTGGTAGCCGTGGGCGAGCGCCCACCTGAGCAGCGGCACCGCCTCGTCGTCGTTGACCCCGCGCACGAGCACGGCGTTGACCTTGACCGGTGCGAGGCCCGCGGCGGCCGCCGCGGCCAGCCCCGCGAGGACGTCGGCATGCCGGTCGCGCCGGGTGATGGCGGCGAACCGCTGCGGGTCGAGCGAGTCGAGCGAGACGTTGACGCGGTGCAGGCCGGCCGCGGCGAGCGCGGCCGCCCGCTTGTCGAGGCCGAGCCCGTTGGTCGTCAGCGCGGTGCGCACGACGGTGCCGTCGGAGGTCCGCATCGCCGTCACCGCGGCGACGATGCCCTCGAGACCGCGCCGCAGCAGCGGCTCGCCGCCGGTGAAGCGGACCTCGCGGACGCCCAGCAGGTCGACGGCGACCCGCACGAGCCGGACGACCTCGGCGTCCGTCAGCACCGACTCGTCCGGCGCCCACGGCAGGCCCTCGGCCGGCATGCAGTACGTGCAGCGCAGGTTGCAGCGGTCGGTGAGCGACACCCGCAGGTCGGTCGCGACGCGGCCGTACCCGTCGACCAGACCCGCCCCGCGTGCCCCCGCGCTCACCGCTCGCATCCCGCGATGGTACGGATCCGGACGTCCGGGCACACGACGGTCTCCCGGGGTGCCGGCCGGCGGCGCCGACCGCGGCAGTAGGTTGAGGCCATGGTCGACCTCCCCGGCACCGCGACCCGCGGGCGGACCGTGCGCTCCCTCGACGAGCACGCCGCTGCGGTGCTCGCGCTGGCCGGGCCTCGACCCGCGGTGCTCGTGCCGCTCGCGCAGGCGCACGGCCGCGCCCTCGCCGCGGACGTGCGCAGCACCGTCGACCTTCCGCCGTGGGACTCCTCCGCGATGGACGGGTACGCCGTCGAGGCCGCCACGCTGCACCCCGACGCGGTCCTCGACGTCGTCGACGACGTGCCCGCCGGCTGCACCCGGGAGGTCCGCCTGCCCGAGGGGGCCGCGGTCCGGCTCATGACCGGCTCACCCGTGCCCGCGGGTGCCGACGCCGTGCTCCCGGTCGAGCTCACCGACGGCGGGACGGCCCGCGTGCAGGTGGTGGGCACGGTCGCCGCCGGTGCCCACGTGCGCCGCCGCGGCGAGGACGTCCGTGCCGGGGACGTCGTGCTGCGGGCCGGTGAGGTCGTCGGCGCCGGTGCCGTCGGGCTGCTCGCCGCGACCGGGCACGCCCAGGTGCTGGTGCACGCCCGACCC
>JAEXEM010000320.1 GCA_023401045.1 Actinomycetes bacterium | reverse complement strand
GGCTGCGCCAGGCCGCGCACGTCGGCGCCCGCCGGCCCACGGCGCCCGCCTGCGCCGCGCTGCTCGACGAGCTGTGCGCGGCGCTCGCACCGGTCGACCCCGACCGGCCCCTCGACCAGGACGTCCGCACGGCCGCGGACGTCGTCGCACCACTCGATCCCCGGGAGCAGCCATGACCCTCGACCACCTCGTCATCGGTGCCGGACCGGCCGGCCTCCAGCTCGGCGCGCTGCTCGAGGCCGACGGCCGCCGCGACTACCTCGTCGTCGAGCAGGCCGACACCCCGGGCGCGTTCTTCACCCGCTACCCCCGGCACCGGCGCCTCATCTCGATCAACAAGCCCCGCACCGGCAGCGACGACCCCGAGGTCAACCTGCGCTTCGACTGGAACTCGCTGCTGAGCGACGACCCCGACCTGCGGTTCACCCGGTACACCGACCGCTACTTCCCGGACGCCGACGTCATGGTGCGCTACCTCGCGGACTTCGCCGAGCGCAGCAAGGTGCGCGTCCGGTACGGCGCCGCGGTCACCCGGGTGTCCCGGCGGGGCGACCTCTTCGAGGTCGAGGTCGGGGGCGACACGCTCACGGCCCGCTCGGTCGTCGTCGCGACCGGCGTCAGCCGCCCGCACCGGCCCGCCATCCCCGGCTTCGAGCTCACCGAGGGCTACGCGGACATGCCGGTCGACCCGCAGGACTTCCTCGACCAGCGGGTGCTCGTCATCGGCAAGGGCAACTCCGCCTTCGAGACCGCCGACAACCTCATGGAGACGACGACGGCGATCCACGTCGCCGGGCCGGAGTCGGTGCGGCTCGCGTGGCGCACCCACTACGTCGGGCACCTGCGCGCGGTGAACAACAACTTCCTCGACACCTACCAGCTGAAGTCGGCGAACGCGGTGCTCGACGGCACGGTCGAGCGGATCGAGCGCGACGCGGACGGGTACGCCGTGACGTTCCGGTTCGCGCGCGCCGAGGAGACGCGGGTGCTGCGCTACGACCGGGTGCTCGCGTGCACGGGGTTCGCGTTCGACGCCTCCGTCTTCGACGAGACGTGCCGGCCGGCGCTCGCGATCGACGGGCGCTTCCCGGCCCAGACCGACGAGTGGGAGTCCGTCGACGTGCCGGGCCTCTTCTTCGCCGGGACGCTCATGCAGCAGCGCGACTTCCGGCGCTCGACGAGCGGGTTCGTCCACGGCTTCCGGTACGGCGTCCGCGCCCTCCACCACGTCCTCGCGCGGCGCTACGCGGGTGAGCCGTGGCCCTCGACACCGGTCGGGCCGAGCCCGGCCGAGATCGCGGCCGCCGTCGTCGGGCGCGTCAACCGCACCTCGGCGCTCTGGCAGCAGTTCGGGGTCCTCGCGGACGTCGTCGCGGTGAGCGGCGGGCGGGCGCGCCTCCACGAGGAGGTGCCGGTCGACCTGCACGCCCGCCTCGGTGTCGGCCCCGACGGCCACGACGAGCACGCGTTCGTCGTCACCCTCGAGTACGGGCCGGACCACGACAAGGTCGACCCGTTCGACATCACGACCCGCCGGCCCGTGCAGGACGTGCCCGGCACCGCACAGGACGCCGCCTACCTCCACCCCGTCGTGCGCCACCACCGCGACGGTGCGCTCGTGGGCACGCACCACCTCGCGGAGAACCTCGAGAACCGGTGGGACAGCCCGGACGGCCACGTCCGGCCCCTCGAGACGTTCGTCGCCGACGCGCTCGCCGGGCGCTGACGTGGGCGGGGTCCGCGAGGCCGAGCGCCGGGCGCGCGACGTCCTCGACCCGGTGCACTTCGACTTCCTCGCCGGCGGTGCGGGCGCCGAGCGCACGCTCACCGACAACGAGGCGGCGTTCGCACGGCGCCGGCTGCTGCCGCGGGTGCTGCGCGGGCCGGGCGGGGTCGACCTGGCGACGACGCTGCTCGGCACCACGCTGCGCAGCCCGGTGCTCGTCGCCCCGACCGCGTTCCACCGGCTCGCGCACCCCGACGGCGAGGTGGCGACGGCCGCGGGGGTCGCCGCCGCCGGGAGCCTGCTGACGCTCAGCATGATGGCGACGACCGCCGTCGAGCAGGTGACCGCCGTCGGCGCACCCGTGTGGTTCCAGCTCTACGTGCAGCCCGACCGGGACCTCACCGTGCGCCTCGTCCGGCGCGCCGAGGCCGCCGGGTGCCGCGCGCTCGTCCTCACCGTCGACTCCCCCGTGCGCGGGCGGCACACCCGCGACGCCCGCCACGGCTTCACGGACCTGCCGCCGGGCATGGCGTGCGAGAACCTGCGCGGACCGGACGGCGCGGTGCGGGACCTCGTCGTCGACCCGGACCTCGGGTGGGACGCGGTCGACCGGCTGCGCGAGGTGACGACGCTGCCCGTGGTCCTCAAGGGCGTCCTGCACCCGGAGGACGCCCGGCTCGCGGTCGAGCACGGCGTCGACGGGGTCGTCGTCTCCAACCACGGCGGACGCCAGCTCGACGGTGCGGTGAGCACGCTCGACGCGCTGCCCGGTGTCGTGGCCGCGGTCGGCCGCCGCGTGCCGGTGCTCCTCGACGGTGGCGTGCGCAGCGGCGGCGACGCGCTCGTCGCGCTCGCCCTCGGGGCGGACGCCGTCATGCTCGGCCGGCCGGTCCTCTGGGGGCTCGCGCTCGCCGGGGCCGACGGGGTGCGGGCGCACCTCGAGGCCGTCGCGGACGAGCTCGCCCACGCGATGGCCCTCGTCGGGGCGCACCGCCCCGACGAGCTCACCCCCGACCTGGTCGTCGTCCCGTGAGCCCGGCCGTCCTGCTCCTCGCCGCGGGGCTCGTCGTGGCGTGGACGGCGCCGCGGTGGCTGCCGCCGGCGGTCGTGCGGCTGCGCGAGCGGGTCTTCACCGCCGTCAACGGCGAGGAGGGCGTCCCCGTCCCGGGGCCGCTCGTCGGGCCCGAGCACTTCGAGCGCGTCTACTCGCACCCGGCAGCCGACGGCCGCAGCGCCGGGGCAGGCCTGTCCGACCTCTTCTGGTACTGGCTGGCCCCCGGCGCGCACATGCACCAGGAGCACCTCGAACCCGGTGAGCGGTACCGGACCGTCGCCCGCACGACCCGCCGGGTGCTCGCCGTCCCGCACGCCCGCAGCGACGAGCTGGCGACGCAGGCCGTCCGCCGCGCGCTCGACCGGCTGCCCCCGGACCGCACCACCCTTGTGCGGCTGCGGGACCTCCTCATGCCGGTGTGGGCCGCGGTCTACCACGAGCTCGTGTTCGACGAGCCGTGCCCGCCGTGGGCGCGCGACCTCGTCGTGACCAACGCCGACGACGTCGTCAGCGCCCTCAAGGGCACCCGGCTGCGGCACATGGGCCGGCGCGACCGGCTGACGCGCTACCTGCTGCAGCGGGTCGAGGACGGCACCTGCCCGGTCGTCCTGCCGCCGCCGTTCACCGCCCAGGAGACCGCCTGGTACCTGCAGGGGGCGTTCTTCAACACCGCGATCGTCCAGATGTCCGAGGCCGCGGCGCACGTGCTGCTCTGCGCGGGCACGTACCCGCGGGCGCGCGACCTCGTCGACGACGACGACGCGCTCGACCGGGTCATCGACGAGACGCTGCGCCTCTACCCGCTGTTCGGCGTCGCGCACCGCATCACGTCGGCGCCGATCGTCGTCGACGAGGACGTCACGCTGCCGACCGGCACCGTGCTGCTCTTCAACTACCTCGCCTACCAGCGCACGGGCGCCGCACCGGACGAGGTCTTCGACCCCGAGCGGTGGCGCACGCTGCGGCACCGCGAGGCGCACATGATCCCGTTCGGCGTCACCGCCAACCGCGCGTGCCCCGCCAGGGGCGCCGCGCCCGTCATGCTGCGGGCCGTCCTGCGGGAGGTGCTGCGCCGCTACGACGTGACGTCGAGCGCGGCGCACACCCGCTCGATGCCGAACCGCGGGCCGGCGTACCTCACGCCCGCCGGGGTACCGGGTCCCGGGCGGCTGCGCCTGGCGACCCTGCGTCTCGCCGACCGGTGGGCCGACGTCGGGCGGTCCGTCACCCAGCTCGTCCTCGGCACCGCCATGGTGCTGCACGCGCGCCGTCTCAAGCCCTGCACCACCTACTTCGCGGAGGTCCGACCATGACGCCCGTCGAGCTCGCACCGCGGTTCTTCCTCGCGGTCGTCGTCATCCTCCTCGTGTGCCGGGGCGTCTCGTGGCTGCTCGGGCGCGTGGGGCAGCCGCCCGTCGTCGGCGAGATGGTCGCCGGGGTCGTGCTCGGGCCCTCGCTGCTCGGCCTGCTGCTGCCCGGCGCGCAGGAGGCCCTCTTCCCCGGCGAGCTGCGGCCCGTGCTCTTCGTCGTCGGGCAGGTGGGGCTCGTCCTCCTCATGTTCCACGCGGGGTACGCGTTCACGACGCGTGGCGTCGGCGACCTCGCCCGGACGGCCGCAGCGGTCTCCCTCGCCGGTGTCGGCGCACCGCTGCTGCTGGGCGCCGGGCTCGTGCTCGCCGCATCGGGCCACGTGCCGCTGCAACCCGACGGTGTGCCGGTCGGCGTCGTCGCCGCGTTCGTCGGGGTCGCGCTGGCCATCACCGCGTTCCCCATGCTCGCGCGCATCATCACCGAACGTGGCCAGGCCGGCACCCGGCACGGCTCCATCGCCCTGGCGAGCGGTGCCGTCGACGACGTCGTCGCGTGGATCCTCCTCGCCGTCGTGCTCGCGGCAGCGACCGCGAGCGCGGGCCCGGCCCTGCTGACGGTCGGCGGTGCGGCCGTGTTCGTCGTCCTGCTGCGGTACGTCGTGCGCCCGACGGCGACCCGCCTCATGACGACCTCCCGGGCGGACGACGGCGTGCGGCTCATGGGCACGGTCGCGCTGCTGTTCGCCGCGGCGTGGTTCACGGACGTCATCGGCCTGTACGCGGTGTTCGGTGCCTTCGCGCTCGGTCTCACGGTGCCGCGGAACCCGGCGGCGGGCCGCGTCGTCACCTCGCTCAACCCGGTGACGGCGGTGCTCGTGCCGCTGTTCTTCACGTACTCGGGGCTCAACACGCAGTTCGGCCTGTTCACCGACCCGGCCGTGCTGCTCTTCGCGGTGGCCTGCGTGCTGCTCGCCATCCTCGGCAAGTTCGGGGCCTGCTGGTTCGCGGCGCGCCGGCGCGGTGAGCCGCAGGGCGTCGCGCTGCGGGTCGCGTCGCTCATGAACGCGCGCGGGCTCATGCAGCTCATCGCGCTCAACATCGGGCTCGAGGCCGGCATCGTCGGCCCGGCGCTCTTCACGGTGCTCGTCCTCGTCGCGCTCGTGACGACGGTGATGACGAGCCCGCTGCTCACGTGGGTCGAGCGGCGGCACCCGCTGCGGGCACCTGACCCTCACGGCCACGACGAAGCCGGGGAGAAGTCGCAGGTGACACCCGTGCAAGTGACGCCATGACGTTTAGGGTGTTACTCCAGTCACACCGGTTGTGCCATCGTCGGGGGATGGCCGACGCGCGGCACCACCGGCTCCTCGTCGTCGAGGACGACCGTGAGCTCAACGACATGCTGGCCGAGGTGCTCGGCGACGAGGGCTACCTCGTCGACCAGGCGCGTGACGGCCAACGGGGGCTGCACCTCGGCCTCACCCGCCGGTACGACGTGCTCGTCGTCGACCGTCGGCTCCCGGCGGTCGACGGTCTCGACCTGCTCGTGCGGCTGCGGGCCAGGGCGGTGACGGCGCGGGCGCTCGTCCTCACGGCGCTCGGCACCGTCGCGGACCGGGTCGCCGGGCTCGACGCCGGGGCCGACGACTACCTCGCCAAGCCGTTCGAGCTCGACGAGCTGAGCGCCCGCATCCGGGCGCTGTGCCGGCGCGTCGACGAGGCGGACACGCGCCTGGCCGTCGGCGCCGGGACCCTCGACCTCGTCGCCCGGCAGGTCGTGCGGCCGGACGGCAGCCGGGTCGACCTGTCGGCACGCGAGCTCGCGCTGCTGCGGGTGCTCGCCGAGCAGCCCCGCACGGTGCACACCCGCGACGGGCTGCGCCGTGAGGTGTTCGCCGAGGCGGAGGCCGCGTCGATCGTCGACACGTACGTCTACTACCTGCGCCGCAAGCTCGGGCGCGGCGCCGTCAGCACCGTGCACGGGCTCGGCTACCGGCTGGGGACGCTGTGAACGGCCGGGACGCCGAGGAGCGTGTGGTCCGGCGTGCGCGGCTGCGGATCGGGGCGCTCGTCGGCCTCGTCATCGCGGTCCTGCTGTGCGCGGCCGGCGCCATCTCCTACGGCGTGCTGCTGCACAACCAGGAGCGGCAGATCGCCGGCGAGCTCACCTGGGGCGTCGAGCACGGCACCATCGCCGGGCCGCCCGCGTGCAGCTGGATCCTCACGTACGACGGCACGACCGTCGACCTCGGGGTGGCGGAGCCCCCCGAGGGGTTCCCCCTCACCGACGCGCTGCGCGAGGTCGCCGCCGACGGGGTCACGCAGGACGCCGTCGTGGCGGCTCACGGCACCGTCTACCACGTGCGCACCGCCGTCCGCGGGGACGAGGTGGTGCAGGCGATCTTCGACGCCCGCTTCCAGCTCGCCGACCGCCGGCACCTCGTCGTCGCGTTCGGGGTGGCGGCGCTCGCCGGGGCCGCCGCGGCCGTCGTCAGCGGGGTCGTCGTCGGACGTCGGGCCGTCGCCCCGCTGACGGAAGCCCTGCGACGTCAGCGCCGGTTCGTCGCCGACGCGAGCCACGAGCTGCGCACCCCCATCGCCCAGGTGCACGCCCGCGCCCAGCTCCTCGAACGGCGCGCCCGTGCCGCCGCGGACGACGCTCAGGCCCGCGACCTCGACCGCCTCGTCGCGACGACCCGCCGCCTCGGGGAGATCGTCGACGAGCTCCTCCTCTCGGCACGGCTGACCGCCGCCCCCGACGCGACGTCCCGCCCCGACAGCACCCAGGTCGACCTCGGCGCGCTCGTCGAGGACGCCGTCGCCGCCGAGTCCGACCGCGCCGCCGAGCACGGCGTCACCCTCGCCGCGCTCACCGACGACGACCTGCCGGTCGTCCGGGGCGTCGAGTCGGCGCTGCGCCGGGTCGTCGCCGAGCTCGTGAGCAACGCCCTCACGCACACCCCGCGCGGCGGCCAGGTCACCGTCGTCGCCGGCCCCGCCGAGCAGGGCCACGCCGTCGAGGTCGTCGTCAGCGACACCGGCCCGGGGTTCGACCCCGCCGACGCCGACCGGCTCTTCGACCGCTTCCACCGCGGCACCGGCGGCACCGACGGGCGCCGCTTCGGCCTCGGTCTCGCCCTGCTGCGCGAGGTCGTCGCGAGCCACGGCGGCACGATCCGCGCCGTCAGCAGGCCCGGTGAGGGCGCGACGTTCTCCGTGCGGCTGCCGGCGGCGCCGCGCGGTTCGGGGGCGCGGCAGGACCAGCTCGTCGGTGCGCGGGCCGGGGACGCCCCGAGGGGCGGATGAGTCAGCCGGTACGCCGGGTTCTGTCCCCGCGCGCGGTCACCCCCGCGCGGGTGGCGACCATCCATCTCGGACGTACGTTGCCGCACGCCTCCAGCGGCCTACCCGGGAGCTCGGGCGGGCAACCCTCGGACGCTCCCTGTTCGGCCTTGCTCCGGGTGGGGTTTACCGAGCCGCACCGGTCACCCGGTGCGCTGGTGGTCTCTTGCACCACCGTTTCACCCTTACCCCGCCGGGCCGGCGAACCGGTCCGACGTGGCGGTCTGTTCTCTGTGGCACTGTCCCGCGGGTCACCCCGGGTGGGCGTTACCCACCACCCTGCCCTACGGAGCCCGGACGTTCCTCGGCGGGACCCGAGGGTCCCGACGCGGCCGCCTGGCTGACTCATCCGCGCCGGTCAGCCTACCGCCGTCAGACGTCGACGCGGTACGGCAGGCTCAGCTCGTCGCCGGCGACGCCCCGGATGCCCCAGTGCGTCGGCGGGCTCTCGAGGATCACCACCTCGAGGTCGTCGGCCGCGAGACCGAGCGCCGGGGCGACCTCGTCGACGAACGCGGCGAGCAGCGCGCGCACCGCCCGCGGGCTGCGGCCGGTGAAGCAGACGACCTCGACGACGAGGTACTCCGGGGAGCGCGGTGCGACGAGGTCCTCGTCGTCGAGGAGGAGGAAGCGGTGGAACCGCTTGTCGGCGGGCAGCCCCCACGCGCCGACGAGCGTGGCGTGCACGGCGTCGGACACCTCCGCGCGGCGCGGTGCCCACACCGACCGACGCCCGTAGATCTTCACCTGCGCCACGTCACACCCCTGACGTCGTCGGACGGCTGCCCGGTCAACGTACCCTCGTGCGGTGCTCGTGCTCCTCCCGCCCTCCGAGGGCAAGACGCCCGCACCGGCCGACGCTCCCCCGCTCGACCTGGCGTCCCTGTCCCACCCCGGTCTCACCCCGCAGCGGGAGAAGGTGCTCGACGCGCTCGTCGAGGTGAGCGCACGCCCCGACGCCTGCGAGGTCCTCGGGGTCTCGCGCGGTCTGGCCGACGAGGTGGCGCGCAACACGACGCTGCGCACCGCACCGGCCGCCCGGGCGTCGCGCGTCTACAGCGGTGTGCTCTACGGCGCGGCCGGCCTCGACGACCTCACGCCCGCCGCGCGGGCGCGCGCCGTCGACGCGGTGCGGGTCGTCTCGGCGCTGTGGGGCGTCCTCACGGTCGACGACGTCGTCCCCGCCTACCGGTTGTCGATGGGCACCGACCTCCCGGGCATCGGCCCCCTCGCCGCCGCCTGGCGCGGCCCGCTCACCGACGCGCTCTCCGACGAGGCCGCGGGTGCGCTCGTCGTCGACTGCCGGTCCGCCGCCTACCGCGCCGCGTGGGCGCCGCCGGCCGGCGCGGAGTGGGTGGACGTGCGGGTCCTGCGGGAGGTCGACGGTCGCCGCTCCGTCGTCTCGCACCACGCGAAGCACACCCGCGGCGTCCTCACCCGGCACCTCGTCACGCGCCGCGGGAAGGCACCCCGGGACGCCGACGAGCTCGCGCACGCCGCGTCGGGGCTCGTCGGCGACGCCCTGCACGCCGTCGAGCTCGGACCGCCGGTCCGCAAGGGCGCGCGGACGCTGTCCCTCGTCGTCGTCTGAGACCGCCGGTCCCCTGCGCCGCACCAGGCGCCGGGCCGGGCACAGTCCGCAGGGCACGCAGACGCGTCAGCCGGCGTCGACCGGCCCGACGACCTCGCTCGGCATCCCCGCGACGGCGACCTCGTCGCGACCGTCGGGGAACAGCCGCAGGATGCTCACCGACGCGGGCGAGACCCGCAGCCGGCTCCACGTCCCCGGGTCGGCGTGCAGCGTCACGCCGAGGGCCGCGCGGATCGCCACGGCGTGGGAGACGACGACGACCGTGCGTGCCTGACCCGCGCGCAGCGCCTCGAGACCGGCGTGGACGCGGACACCCACGGCCTCGATGGACTCCCCGCCGGGCGGGACGACCTTGCCGGTCGTGTGCCACGGCTCGAGCAGACCGGGCCAGCGGGCCTCGATCTGCTCGGACGTGAGGCCCTGCCACTGCCCGAAGTGCGCCTCGCGGAACGCCGGCTCGAGCTCGAACGGCAGCCCGAGCCGCGCGCCCACGAGACCGGCGGTCTCCTGGGTGCGGACCATCGGCGAGGCGAGCAGCTCGGTCGGCGGGGCGACGTCCGGCCACAGCTCGTGCCCGATGCGGGCGACGAGCTCCGCGGCGGCGCGCGCCTGGCCCCGCCCCGTCTCGTCCAGCGGCGGGCCCGGCTCCGAGGAGCCCGAGTACCCTCGCGAGACCGTCATCGTCGTCTGCCCGTGCCGGACGAGGACGACCGTCACCGGCTCGGCGTCGTCGAACCGCGGCAGGGACCCCGACACACGGGCACGACGCCCGCCCACGGGAGCCGCCGAGCGGCCCGCGCCCGTCGCGTCGGACGCCTCCCGGTCGAAGGCCTCACCGTCACCGGTCGTCACGTCGCTCACGTCGCCCGCCCCTCGTCGTCCCGTAGGCCCGCCGGGCCCGGCCTGCGTGCCGTCGCTCAGGCGTCCGCACGCACGAGGATGCGACCGCACTCCTCGCAGCGCACGACGGCGTCCGCCGGGCGCGCACGGATCTGCTCGAGGTCGAGCGGGTTGAGCTCGAGCCGGCAGCCGTCGCAGCGGCTGCCGCGCAGCGCTGCCGCACCGCTGCCGCCGAGCTGCCCGCGCAGCCGCTCGTACAGCGCGACGAGACCGGCGTCGAGGCCGGCGACGGTCCGCTCGCGCTCGGCACGCACCCGGTCCGCCTCGGCATCGACCTCCGCGTAGCCCCTGTCGCGCTCGGCGACGACCTCGTCGCGGGCGGCGACGAGCGCCGCGTGCGCCCGCTCGAGCTCGGCGAGGGCCGCCTCGTGCGCCTCGAGCCGCTCCATGACCTCGAGCTCGACGTCCTCGAGGTGGGACTGGCGGGCCGCGAGGCTCGTCAGCTCGCTCGTCAGCGCCTGGGCGTCCTTGGCGCTCACCTGACCACCGTCGAGACGCTCCTGGTCCCGCGTCGCGCGGCGGCGCACCTGCTCGACGTCGGCCTCGGCCTTCGCGAGCTCGGTGCGCAGGTCCGAGGCGGACGTGCGGGAGGCGACGAGCGCGGTGTCGAGGTCGGCGAGCTGCCCGTCGAGCTCGGCGATGCGGGCGAGCGCGGGCAGGCTGCGGCGCCGGTGCGCGAGCTGCGAGAGCCGGGTGTCCAGCTCCTGGACGTCGAGAAGTCGGCGCTGGTCTGCTGCGGGGGCGCTCGTCACGGGGTTCCTTCCGGCTGGGACGTCTGCGGCACGTGACCCGTCCACGGGTCGGTGCGCCGCGTGCTGACGCGGGTCTCCACCGTAGTGCCCGCGGCGGCGAGGTCGGCACGCAGCGCGGCCGCGGCGCGTGGCAGCCACAACCACTCGGACGTCGAGTGCGCGAGGTCGACGAGCGCCGGGCGCGGCGACCCGCCGGCGGCCTCGAAGAGCGCCCGTTCCTGCTGCTCGGACGCCGGGTGGTGGCGCAGGTCCGCGGTGACGTAGACGTCGACGTCCGCGGCACGCACCGCGTCGAACAGCGAGTCCCCGGACCCGCCGAGCACGGCGACCCTCCGCACCGGCATGTCGGGGTCGCCGGCGAAGCGGACGCCCTGGACGGTCGCCGGCACGGACCGTGCGACGTGCGCCGCGAACTCCGAGAGCGGCAGCGGCTCCGGCAGCGACCCGACACGCCCGAGGCCCGTGGCACCCGGCAGCGCGGCGAGCTCGAGGACGTCGAACGCGGGCTCCTCGTAGGTGTGGGCGGCACGCATCGCCGCGACGACCCGGGCCCTCGCCCCGCGCGGGGCCACCATCTCGACGCGCGCCTCGACGACGCTCTCGCGCCGCCCGACCGCGCCGACCGCGGGCGTGGCGCCCGGCAGCGGCGTGAACGTGCCCTCGCCGGTCGTCGTCCAGGCGCACCGCTCGTAGTCGCCCACGTGCCCGGCGCCGGCCGCCGCCATCGCGTCGACGAGCCCCTCCGCCTGCGCGACCGGGACCATGACGACGTGCTTGTCGAGCGCCGGCGCGTCGGCGGCGACGAGCGGCGCGGTGCCCACG